>CAZRXZ010000011.1:0-11191 GCA_964604095.1 uncultured Arenimonas sp.
CGCGCCAGGTCCTTCTTGGCCGCGGCATCGTCCGGGTGCGCGGCCAGATGTTCGCGCATGGCCGTGATGGCGGCGGCGGTGTCGCCGCGCGCCGAGGCCTCGCGGGCTTCCGTGCTGCGGTCCTGGGCGGCGGCCGGCAGAGCCAGCAATGCGCCGAGCGCGAGTGCGAGTGCGGTCATTTGCGCCATTTGCGGTTTCCTGTGATCCAGAGGTCGGTAGCGAAGCGCCCGATGGTGACGACGTCCCAGGCCATCAGCGCATAACGGACGGGTGTGACCAACAAGGCCTTGAAGAACGCGCTGATGCGCTCGCCCGGCGACACCGCCACCAGCACCGCGGTGGACAGCGCCAGTTCGGCCAGTACGGTCACCGCCAGGGGCTCCCACATGCGCAGCAGGGTCATGATGATCAGCGCGGTCGGGAAGCCGATCTTCTCCAGCGCCGACATGAAGATGACCCAGCCGATCGGACGTCCGTTGGCACGGGTGTAGGCGTCGCCGAACGGCTGGCGGTACGCTTCCTTGATCTTGCGCACGTCTTCGATGCGCTTGGCTTCGCCGCTGGCCTTGTTGCGCAGGCGGTGCCAGAGGCGCTTGGGCGCCTTGAACGGGCTGCGCATCAGGTCGTCGAAGTAGAAGCAGCTCTGCAGGAACGACGAGGACCACAGGTAGGTCTGGCGCGGCAGGCGCTGCACCTGCGGTTCTTCCGAACGCGCCTGCACGTCCTGCAGCTGGATGTTGCGGTAGCCCTGGTGGTTCAGCGCGAAACCGATGAAGATGTCCTCGGAGTTGGTCAGGTCGTCGCCGAACAGGGGCTCGTAGCGGTCGAACAGGTCCTTGATGTACTTGCGGCGGTAGGCCACGGCACAGCCGACCGGATTGGTGATGCCGCCGAAGAAGGTCATCTGGCCGACGTACACGAAGCGCTGCAGGAACTTGTACAGGCAGTCGCGGTAGACGTTGGTGAACCACCACCACAGCTGCGCCAGGCTGCGCTTGTCGCGGAACGGATCGTGGTACGGCTTGCCGGCCAGATAGCGGCCGAACGCCTCGCTGCCGGATTGGATGTCGCGGTCGCGCTGGCGCATCGGCAGGATGGTGCCGCAGGCGCTGGCGATGCCGACGCCTTGGTACAGCTCCTGCACGCAGCGCTCGATGTAGTCCGGGCTTTCCAGGAAGGTGTCGCCGTCGAGGATGAACTCGACGTCGGAATCGAACTCGCGGGCCTGGCGCTTGATGCTGGGCGTCTTGCCGATCGGCGTGGCGCGTTCGATCACCACCAGGTTCATGCCGTTGGCGGCGGCGAAGGCCTTGGCGCGCGGCACGGTTTCGTCCTTGCCGCCGTCGTCGATCAGGATGACCTGGCGCGGCTTCAGGGTCTGCTGCACCAGCGAGGCCAGCGCCAGGGTGATGTTGTCCTGCTCCTTGAAGGCGGGGATGACCACATCCACCACCGCGGTGCGCCAGTCTTCGGCCGGCGTCGGCACGGTCTTGTCCGGGCCGCGGGCCAAGCCGACCAGGCTGACCAGGGTATTCGGGCTGATGATGAACCACGGCGCGGTAGCCATAAATCTCCTCCTGAGACGATGCGGCGCGTAGCCGCATCCCGTAACGGCGCAATCGGCGCCGTCTTCGGCGGCGCTCGGTAAGCCTCCCCCGGAATCGGGGGCAGGGCGTTTCGCCGCCCACTATAACAGTTATGTGACGCGCGTCAAAGTTTCGGCCATCTGGGCCGGGCGCGGCGGTCCTTGCCGCTGCGGCGTTCCATGCCGTGCCAGGGTTTCCGGCTCTTGCGGCGGTCGTTGCGCTCGAATTTGTCCCAGCTTTTGCGGCCTTTCAGGAAATCGACGCTGCCTTTCAGGCCGGCGACCAGGATGATGGGCTTGAACAGGAAGAAGTCGAGCAGGGAATAGACCGTCAGCAGCAGGATGTCGCGCAGGCGGTAGTCGCGGTGCTGTCGGTTGTCGATCAGGATGGCCAGCAGGCTGGGCGCCGAGGTGATCAGCTCGACCGCGATCAGCAACAGCAGCAGTTCGCGCGGGTCGATGACCTGCAGCAGCGCCATCACCGCCACCGCCACGATCGACAGCAGCTGGACCAGCGGCGAGATCGCTTCGAACACCAGGTTGTAGGGCATCGCCACCAGGCCGACGGTGCCGTAGCGCGGATTCAGCGTCATCCGGCGGTAGGCCCAGACCGTCTCCATCAGCACGCGCTGCCAGCGCGCGCGCTGCTTGACCAGCGCGCCGACGTTGTCGGGGCCCTCGGTCATCGCGACCAGCTTGGGCAAGGCCGCGATCTGGTAGCGCCGGCGCAGGCGCCGGAAGTGCTCGTGCACGCGGTAGGTGAACTCGATGTCCTCGCAGGAGAAGCCGGGGTCGTAGCCGCCGATCTCCGCGAACAGGTCCTTGCGCCAGATGGCGAACGCGCCGGGATTGCACATCATGGCGCCGATCTCGCTGAACGCCAGCCGGTTGACCAGGAACGAGCGCATCAGGTCCAGGTTCTGCAGCATGCTCAGCCAGTGCCGGTCGACCACCCGGTAGCCGTCGGCACCGGCGGTGGCTTCCGGCGTCCGGCTGATGCCGAAGTAGCTGGTGACGCCGACCACTTCCGACGGATTGCGCTGCACGATCGACATGCCGTCGAGCAGCGCGTCCGGGCTGTAGATGGTGTCGCCGTCGACGCAGCACAGGTAGCGGTAATGCGCGAAGTTGATGCCGCAGTTCAGCGCGTCGGCCTTGGATTTGCGGTTTTCCTTGCTGATCACGGTCAGGCGCGGGTCGCGCCGGCTGCGGTAGGCGGCGGTGACCGGCCCGGACGGCAACGCCGGGTTGACGCGGACGTCCAGCGGTATCAGCTCGTAAGCCTCGCGCAGCAGGTCGATGGTGCCGTCGGTCGAGCCGTCGTCGACCAGGATGACCTCGAACTCGGGGTAGTTCTGCGCCAGCAACGAACGCACCGCCGGCAGGATGACCTTCTCCTCGTTCAAGGCCGCCGCCACGATGCTGACCGGAATCGAGAGTTTCGAACCCATGATGGTGGCGTGGCTTTCCACCGACTGCAGCGCGAAGCGCCGCAGCGCGTACAGCACGGCCAGCACCAGCACGAGCAGCAGGCTGGCGATGAACAGGCCTTGGTAGGCGTAGATCAGCTTGGCGAAGCGCATGACCACGCCATGCACCGCATGCAGGTCGGCGAGCTCAAGCATGGCGCGCCCCGCTGCCGGCGAGCGCGTCTTCGATCGACAGCAAGGCTTTCTGCGCGGCCAGGCGCACGGCTTCGTGGCTGTCGGCCAACGCGCCGGACAGGGCGCGCACGGCCTCCGGGTCGCGGAAGCCGGTCAATACGCGGACCGCCTGCGTGCGTACGTAGAACACCGGGTCGGACAGTTTCTCCGCGGCCCGTTCGCGCGCGCCGGGTGCGCCCAGCTCGGCCAGCGAGGCCAGCGCGATCTTGCGCACGGCCGCGTCCTCATCGGACAGCAGTTCGTCCAGCACGGCGCCGGCTTCCGGGCTGTAGCGCCCCTTGCCGAGCAGGTAGGCGTCCCAGTAGCGGCTTTTGCCCGGGCCTTGCCGCAGGCGTGCGATATGCAGCGCGCTCAGGTCGGTGCGGAAGCGCTCCAGTTGCGCGCTGATGCGCGAGGCCGGCAGGATGCCGGCGTCCAGCGCGCGCAGCAGGATGCCGGCGGCGTCCGTGTCGTCGCATAGGCCGAGCATGTCGAGTGCGGCGTAGGCCAGCAGCGGATGCGGATCGGCCAGGGCCGTCTGCAGCAGCGGCCGCACGTCGCGGTGCATGACCCGGGTCAGCGCGTACAGCGCCGTGACCCGTTGCTGGCGCCGGCCGTCGGCCGCCAAGGCCAGCACGTGTTCGGCGCCCTCGCGCTCGATGTAGATTTCCGCGGCCAGGCGTGCCGTCGGCGGATCGGAGTCGGCGCGCGCCAGATAGCGGCTCAGATAGCGCGTCTGCGCGGCTTGCATGTGTCCGCGGAAGGCCGCATACGCGCCATAGCCGGCACCATGGTGGCGGCGCAGGGCATCCAGGCCGGACAGGAAGTGCCCGTAGGTGCCGCGGTACACGGCGTAATCGATCAGCGTGAACAGCAGCAGGGTGGCCCACAGGCAGAACGCGCCCAGGGCGAGCAGGAGCAGGAATGCATCCGTGCTCACGGCCGGAACTGCAGGGAGACCGCCAACGAATCCTGGCGGAAGCTGTCGGCTTCGGCGCCGCGGCCCAGCTCCACGCGCAGGGTGGCCCGTTCGTTCAATGCATGGGCATAGGACAGGTTGGCCGACCAACCCGAACCGCCGCCGGCGCCGGGCAGGCCGAGCGCGTCGAACAGGTAGTCGCCGCGCGCCAGGTAGAGGCCGACGCGGTGTCGGCCGACGGCCTTCAACGCGCGCAGCTGCAGGATGCGGATGTCGTGGTCGAGCGTGTCGTTGCGGCCGATCTTGTAGGCCAGCGCGTATTCGTCGTCGCCGCGGTAGTAGGCGAGCTGCGGCGACCAGATGTCGACGTCGCTGTGGCTGAACTCCAGTCGGCGGTAGCCCAGGCCGGCGCGCAGGTTGGGCGCGACGGCGCGGTCGGCCTGTACTTCATATGTGCGTTCGGGCAGGAAATCGGCGCCCGGCGCGAAGCCCAGTTGGGCGAAGGCGTTCCAGTCGCCGAAGCGCCGATAGGCGCCGAACTGCAGGTTCTGGTCGGAGACGCCGTCGCGGTCCTGCCGTTCCAGCACGGCGAATACCGTGTCGCCCGGCGCGCTCGTGCGTTCGATGCTCAGGCCGTTGCTACGCCATTGCGCGTCGCGGCCGTTGATGGCCACATCGGAATATTCGATGCGCGGGGTCAGCCGCCAGTCGGCGGCGGGCGTGGGCAGGGCGAACGCGGCCAACAGCGCGGCCGTGGCGGCCTTAGGCATGTTCGGCCGCTTGCAGGCTGGCCACCAGGTCGATCATTTCGGTCAACGTGGTCTGCGGATCGAAGCCGATGGCCTGCCGCACGCGGGCGGTGTCCGGGGCGCGGTCGATGGTTTCCTCGAAGCCGGGACCGTACACCTGCTCGTAGGGCACGAACACGATTTCCGAACTGCTGCCCAGCTGCGCCTTGATCTTGTGCGCCAGGTCCAGCACCGAGATGTCCTCGTTGGAGCCGATGTTGAACACGCGGCCGTAGCAGTCCGCGCGCTTGATCAGGCGGCGCAGCGCCCAGGTCACGTCCTTGACGTAGCCGAAGCAGCGCCGGTGGCTGCCGTCGCCGTACACCGGGATCTGACGGCCGGACAGCGCGAACTTCACGAAGCGCGGGATCACCATGCCGTAGTTCGGCGACTGGCGCGGACCGACGGTGTTGAACAGGCGCACCACCACGATGCGCAGCTTGCGCTCCTGGTGGTAGGCCAGGGCGTGGAATTCGTCCAGCGCCTTGCTGCAGGCGTACGACCAGCGCCCGATGTGGGTGCCGCCGAACAGCAGGTCGTCGTCTTCGGAGAACGGCAGCTTCGACGATTTGCCGTAGACCTCGGAGGTCGAGGTGAACAGCACGGTGCGGTCGTATTGCTCGGCCAGGTTGAGCAGGATGTTCATGCCGCGCGCGCCGGTCTCGATGGTCTTGACCGGACTGTCGATCACGCTCTGCACGCCGACCACCGAGGCCAGGTGGAAGATGTATTCGCAGCGCTTGACCAGGCTTTCCATCAGCGGGTAGTTGGTCACCGTGTCGTGATGGAATTCGAAATCGGGGTTGTCCATGTGCTGCGCGATGTTCGCGCGCGAACCGGTCGACAGGTCGTCGATGACGATGACGCGGTGGCCTTGGGCGAGCAGTTCGTCGCACAGGTGCGAGCCGATGAAGCCGGCGCCGCCGGTGATCAGGTAAGTCTCTTGTTGCTGCATCCGAAATGTCCTTTTGCGATTAGCCGGGTCGTCGTGCGGCCGACAGCGTCCATCGCCGTCCATCGCCGCCCGCGGCGCGCAACCACCAAAGCGTGATGGCCGTCACTCGGCACAGTATACGGCCAGCCTTGCTGATTGATAAGGGTTTTTCCGCGATGCGGCGGAAAAAAAACGGCCCTTTCGGGCCGTTTCGTCGCGGGACTGCCGGTGTCGCGACCGGGTGCGTCAGGAAGTGACGCGGCGCGTCACCTTGTGCGCGTCACAGCGCCTTTTCCAATTCCGGCAGGATCTGGAACAGGTCGCCGACCAGGCCGAAATCGGCCACTTCGAAGATCGGCGCTTCGGCGTCCTTGTTGATCGCCACGATGGTGCCGGCGTCCTTGATGCCGGTCAGGTGCTGGATGGCGCCCGAGATGCCGGCGGCGATGTACAGTTCCGGCGCGATGATCTTGCCGGTCTGGCCGACCTGCAGTTCGTTCGGCACATAGCCGGCGTCCACCGCCGCGCGCGAGGCGCCGACCGCGGCGCCGAGCTTGTCGGCCAGCGCATACACGATCGCGAAGTTCTCGGCGGAGCCCAGGGCGCGGCCGCCGGACACCACTTTGGCGGCGCTCTGCAGGTCGGGACGGTCGGACTTGCCCTGCTGCAGCGACACGAAGCGGGTGTGCGTCGGCAACGCGGCCGACAGCGATACCGCTTCCACCGCGGCGCTGCCGCCGGTGGCGGCGGCCGGCCAGGACGCGGTGCGCACGGTGGCGACCACCGGCTTGTCGGCCGGGGCCTGCACGGTGATCACGGCGTTGCCGGCGTAGATCGGGCGCTTGAACACGTGGCTGGATTCGACCGCCATCACGTCCGACACCTGCGCGGTGCCGAGCAGGGCGGCGACGCAGGGCATCAGGTCCTTGCCGAAGGTGGTCGACGGGCCGAACACGTGGCTGTAACCGGCGGCGGCTTCGGCCACCTGCGGCGCCAGCACTTGCGCCACGGCCTGTGCGTTGGCGGCGTTGTCGGCCACGAGCACTTTGCCGACGCCGGCGAGGGCGGCGGCCTGCGCGGCCACGGCGGCGCCGTCGGCGGACAGCACCAGGATGTCGATGGTTTCCGGCGCCAGGGCGGCGGCGCAGGACACGCAGCGCGCGGTGGCGGCATTGAGTTGGCCGTTCAGGTGTTCGGCGACGATCAGTACGCGGCTCATTACACTAATCCTTTGTTCTTCAGGGCGGCGACCAGTTCGGCCACGTCGGCCACCATCACGCCCTTGCTGCGTTTGGCCGGCGGGGCGTAGTGCGTGGTCTGCAGGAAATCGGCGGATTCGACGCCGAGGTCGGCGAAGGCGAGGGTTTCCAGCGGCTTGCTCTTGGCCTTCATGATGTCCGGCAGCTTGATGAAGCGCGGTTCGTTCAGGCGCAGGTCGACGGTGACCACGGCCGGCAGCTGCACGGCCAGGGTCTCCAGGCCGGCGTCCACCTCGCGGGTCACGGTGGCGGTGTCGCCTTCGACCGCGACGGCGCTGGCGAAGGTGGCCTGCGGACGGCCCCACAGCGTGGCCAGCATCTGGCCGGTCTGGTTGGCGTCGTCGTCGATGGCCTGCTTGCCCATCAGCACCAGGCCCGGCTGTTCTTTTTCGATCAGCTTGAGGAAGGCGCGCGCGGCGGTCAGCGGCTGGATGGCCGAATCGGTGACCACGTGGATGGCGCGGTTGGCGCCCATGGCCAGGCCGTTGCGGATGTGCGCCTGGCAGTCGGCCGGGCCCAGGGTGACCACCACCACTTCCGTGGCCAGGCCCTTGTCGCGCAGACGCAGCGCTTCTTCCAGCGCGATGTCGTCGAACGGATTGGCCGAGAGCTTGACGCCGTCGGTGACGACGCCGGAGCCGTCCGGCTTGACTTGGATGCGCACGTTGTAATCGACCACGCGCTTGTAACCGACCAGGATCTTCATGAAAAGGCCTCGAAAAGGAGCGAAAGCGGGGAAATCAGCCCTGTATTCTAGCGTAAAAGGCCGGTTTCACGCATGCGCACGGCCTGAAGCCGGCCCGGAATCAAAGGCTTAGGCGGCGCTTCAGGGCGGCGACGAAGCGTTCCGCGGCGCCGTCGGCGGTGTACAGGAACAACGAGGGCTCGGTCAGCTCCAGCTCCAGCAGGCAGGGCTTGCCGTCTTCGTCGCGCAGCAGGTCGATGCGGGCGTACAGCAGCGGCGCATCCAATCCGAACAGGCCAGGCAGGGCATCGACGATGCCGCGCGCCAAGGCGTGTTCGTCTTCCGAGGGCACGCGCGGGGTGATCTGCTCGGGCGCGAACAGGTGGTTGGTCGGGCCTTCGCCCCGGCGCAGCAGCGGGCCTTTGCGGATGGCGTGCGAGTACATGCCGTCGAAGAACAGCAGGGCGGTCTCGCCGGCCTCGTCGACCCGCGCCAGGTACGGCTGCAGCAGCACGCTGCGGTTCTTCAGCTGCAGGCGCTTGATGTGCATCAGCGCGGCCTCGGCCTCTTCCCGGCCGTAGCGCTGGGCGTCCTTCGAACCGGCGCCGACCGCCGGCTTGACCACGAATTCGGCATGCGCGAATTCGTCGAGGAACGCGCGCAGGCCGTCTTCGGTGTGCTGTTCGGGTTCGATGAAGCGGCTCGGCACCGTGCGGATGCCTTGCGCGGCCAAACGCTGCAGGTAGTGCTTGTCGGTGTTGCTTTCGATCACTTCCAGCGGGTTGGCCAGCGTGCTGACCGCCGACACCCGGCGCGCCCAGTCCAGGAATTCCGGCAGTCTGTCGATGTAATCCCAGGGCGAACGGATGACCGCGGCGCGGTACTGCGACCAATCCGCGAAGGCGTCGTCCCAGTACACGATGCGGTGCGCCACGCCGGCGGCGTCGAGCGCGGCCGACAGCGGCGCCAGATCCTCATCCAGGGCGTGGGCGGCGGCGACGGAGACGAGGGCGAGCATGGCGTGTCCTTACAGGTTCTGGTAGTTCGGGCCCGAGCCGCCTTCCGGCGTGACCCAGTTGATGATCTGGTACGGGTCCTTGATGTCGCAGGTCTTGCAGTGCACGCAGTTGGCGGCGTTGATCTGCAGGCGCTTGCCGGCGTCGTCCTGCGCGATCTCGTACACGCCGGCCGGGCAGAAGCGCGTGCACGGATTGCCGTATTCCTCGGCGCATTGGGTGATGCAGATGTCGGTATCGGCCACCTGCAGGTGCACCGGCTGGTCTTCGTCGTGTTCGGTGGCGGCGAAGTACACGCCGGCCAGCCGGTCGCGCGGGGCCAGCGTGCGCTCCACGTAATCCGGCGTGGCCGCCGTGATTTCCGAGAGCTTCTTCAGGCTCGACCAATCCGCGCTGACCTTCAGCGTCCACGGCGACAGGCCGCCGGTGACGGTTTCCCACGCCGAGTTGAGCAGGCCGAACCAGCGGCCTTTCTTGAAGCCGGGTTTGAAATTGCGCACTTTCTTCAGCTCGGCCATCACGGCCGAGGCGCGCAGCTTGGCATCCCAGCCGGCGGCGTCGTTGCCGTTGCCGGCCAAGTGTTCCGCGGCCAGCATGCCCGAGCGCAGGGCCTGGTGCACGCCCTTGATCTTCGGCAGGTTGAGCAGGCCGGCCGAACAGCCGATCAGCAACGCGCCGGGCATCTCCACGGTCGGCAGGCTCTGGTAGCCGCCGGTGACGATGGCGCGCGCGCCGGCCGACAGGATGGTGCCGCCTTCCAGCAGCGGCTTCACCGTCGGGTGGTGCTTCCATTGCTGGAAGGCCTCGTACGGCTGGTAGTTCGGATCGCGGTAGTCGAGGCCGGACACGAAGCCGAGCGCGATGCGGTTGCCGTCCAGGTGGTACAGGAAACTGCCGCCGTAGGTCGAGGCATCGAGCGGCCAGCCCAGGCTGTGCACGATCTTGCCCGGCTGGCTGACGCCGTCGCGCACCTGCCAGAGTTCCTTGATGCCGATCGAGTAGCTCTGCGGGTCGCAGTCGGCATCGAGTTTGAAGCGGGCGATCAGCTGCTTGCTCAGGTGGCCGCGCGCGCCTTCGGCCAGCACCGTGGTCTTGGCCTTGATGTCGATGCCCTGGGTGTAGGTCGGCTTGTGCGAACCGTCCTTGGCCACGCCCATGTCGCCGATGCGCACGCCGCAGACCGCGCCGGTGTCGTCGTACAGAACTTCCGAAGCCGCGAAGCCCGGGTAGATTTCCACGCCGGCCGCTTCGCAGTGCGGCGCCAGCCAGGCGCACAGCGCGCCGAGCGAGACGATGACGTTGCCGTGGTTGGCCATCTGCGGCGGCGTGACCGGCGATTTGAAGCCGCCGGTCTTGGTCAGGTACCAGAATTCGTCGTCGGTGGCCGGCACGCAGACCGGCGGCGGGTTGTCGCGCCAGCCCGGCAGCAGTTCGTCCAGCGGCGCGGTCTCGATCACCGCGCCGGACAGCGAGTGCGCGCCGATGGCCGAGGCCTTCTCGATGACGCAGACGCTCAATTCGGGATTCTTCTGCTTCAGGCGCAGGGCGAAGGCCAAGCCGGCCGGGCCGCCGCCCACGGTCAGTACGTCGTATTCCATCACATCGCGTTCGGACATGGGTCACCTCGTGGATATCGGCTTATTGTCGCGGTTTCACGCGCATTGGGCAATAATCGCCGGATGTTCCGTACCGACAATTCCGACGCCCTGCAGGCTTTGCCGATCGCCGGCGGCGCGCTGCGTTACGCCGAGGCCTTCCTCTCGCCGGCCGAGGCCGATGCGTTTCTGGCGGCGTTGCTGCGTGAGGTGCCCTGGAAACAATCGGAAATCCGGCTCTACGGCCGCACGGTGCGCGAGCCGCGGCTGGGTTGTTGGATGGGCGATGCGGGCGCGGTATACCGCTATTCGGGCACCGTATTCCGGCCCGAGCCGTGGATCGCGCCGGTGCTCGGCTTGAAGCGGGCGGTCGAGGCCGCCACCGGCCACGCGTTCAACAGCGTGCTCCTGAACCTGTACCGCGACGGCCGTGACGCCATGGGCTGGCACAGCGACGACGAGCCCGAGCTCGGCCCCGAGCCGGTGATCGCATCGCTGAGCCTGGGCGGCGTGCGCCGCTTCCTGCTGCGCGAACGGCAGGCCGGCGCGCGTTCGTCGGGTATCGCGCTGGCGCACGGCAGCCTGTTGGTGATGGCGGGCGATCTGCAGCAACGCTACCGGCATGCGGTGCCGCGCACGGCCAAACCGGTGGCGGCGCGCGTCAACCTGACGTTCCGGCGGATCCTGGGCTGAGTCCGGGTCGGCTTATTTGGCCTTGCCGTGGCCGTTGGCCAAGGTCCAGCCGATGATTTCGCCGTTGACCGCGG
>CAZRXZ010000012.1:0-10980 GCA_964604095.1 uncultured Arenimonas sp.
CGGATCGAAGGTCTGCAGCGCGTCCGGCTGGCCGATGCCGCGGATGAACACGTTGACGCTGTTCGAGGAACCGCGGCCCTGCACGATGTTCATGTTCGGCACCGAGCCCTGCAGGCCGTCGATGTTGGTGGCCTGCAGGTCCTTCATGTCGTCTTCGCTGAAGGCGCTGACCGCGACCGGCACGTCCTGGATGGACTCGGCGCGGCGGCGGGCGGTGACGGTGACGGTGTCCAGCGTCTTGGCGGCCGAACCGTCGGCGGCGGTCGCGGTCTGCGCGTCCTGCGCCTGCGCCATGCCGGCGACGAGCGAAAGGCCGATGGCCAGACTCAGATAGTTCTTGTTCATAGCTCTCCCTGGGGGTTGGGTGTTGTTGTCCGCGGCTGTAATACCGGTTGGGTAGCAGACTATGCCGTTTGCGCGGGGGCCGCAGTTGTACCTTGGTACAGTATGAGCGCGGGGGTGCTTTCACCGACACTGCAGGCCGGTTTCCGTCTCGAGTCCCCGCATGGATCTGCTGATCATCCTGGCCGCCCTGTCCTTCCTGATGTGGATCGCCTACCGCGGCCACAGCGTCATCCTGTTCGCGCCGGTGGCGGCGCTGGGCGCCGTGCTGGCGACCGACCCCGGGCTGGTGGCGCCGATGTTCACCGGCCTGTTCATGGACAAGATGGTCGGCTTCCTGAAACTGTATTTCCCGGTGTTCCTGCTGGGCGCGGTGTTCGGCAAGCTGATCGAGCTCTCGGGCTTCTCGAAATCCATCGTCAGCGCCGTGATCGGCCTGTTCGGTCCGCAGCGCGCCATGCTGTCGATCGTGGCGGTGTGCGCCCTGCTGACCTACGGCGGCGTGTCGCTGTTCGTGGTGGTGTTCGCGGTCTATCCGTTCGCGGCCGAGCTGTTCCGCCAGGCCGACATCCCCAAACGCCTGATTCCCGGCACCATCGCGCTCGGCGCGTTCACCTTCACCATGGACGCCCTGCCCGGCAGTCCGCAGATCCAGAACATCATCCCGACCTCGTTCTTCGGCACCGACACCTGGGCCGCGCCCTGGCTCGGCACCTTGGGCGGCGTGTTCATCCTGGCCGTCGGCCTGAGCTATCTGAACTGGCGCCGGCGCGCGGCGCTGGCCAAGGGCGAAGGCTACGGCGATCCGGACAGCCTGCACAACGAACCGGCCGCGTTCGGCGGCGACCGCCTGGCGCATCCGCTGCTGGCGCTGCTGCCGCTGGTGCTGGTCGGCGTCGGCAACAAACTGTTGTCGATCTGGATTCCGCAGTGGTACGGCGACAGCCACAGCTTCGACCCGGCGGTGATCGGCAACGCCGCGCCGGTGGTGCAGGAAATCCCGAAAGTGGCGGCCATCTGGTCGGTGCAGGGCGCGCTGCTGATCGGCATCCTGGCGGTGCTGGCGCTGGCCTGGAAACCGGTGTTCGGCCGCTTTACCGAAGGCGCGCGCGCGGCGGTCGGCGGCGCCATGCTGGCGGCGATGAACACCGCCTCCGAATCCGGCTTCGGCGCCGTGATCGCCGCCCTGCCCGGCTTCCTGGTGGTGGCCGACGCCCTCAAGGTGATCCCCAACCCGTTGATCAACGAAGCGGTCACCGTCACCGCCTTGGCCGGCATCACCGGTTCGGCCTCCGGCGGCATGAGCATCGCCCTGGCGGCGATGTCGGAAACCTTCATCGCCAACGCCGATGCCGCCGGCATCCCGATGGACGTGCTGCACCGGGTGGCGGCGATGGCCTCCGGCGGCATGGACACCCTGCCGCATAACGGCGCGGTGATCACCCTGCTGGCGGTCACCGGCCTGACCCACCGGCAGGCCTACAAGGACATCTTCGCCATCACCCTGATCAAGACCTCGGCGGTATTCGTCATCATCGGCCTGTACTACGCCTTCGGGCTGGTGTGAGCGGCGGCGGGCATATCGCGCCGGCGCAAGACGTCCAACGCCTCCAGAATCACGGAGTCGGCGCGCAATAGCGCCGGCAGTTCGGTCGCCGCCTGCGGCGGCGGTTGCCGGCGCAGACGCGCCGCCGGCACCGTGATATCCGGACGCAGACCGCGCCGGCCGATGCGGGAGCCGTCGTCGAAATAGTAGTGCGCGATGGTCCGTATCCGTTCGTCACCGTCGGCCAGCGGCTCATGGCTTTGCACCGAGGATTTGCCGTAGGTGGCGCGCCCGAACAGGATGGCGCCGCGCCGGTGGGCCAGGATGCCGGCCAACAGCTCGGCGGCCGAGGCCGTCACGCCATCGACCAGGACAAGCACCTCGGCTCCGGGCAGCACGCCGTCCGGAGCGGCCAGGAACCGCAGATTGGCGATGTCGGCCTGCCCGCGGGTGCCGGCCAGCACGCCGTCATCGATGAACTCATCCGCCACCTCGATGGCGGCGCTGACCGCGCCGCCGCGGTTGCCGCGCAGATCCAGCACCAGATGGCGCACCGGCGCGCGCCGCACCTGCGGCTCCAGGGCGGCATGCACGGCCTGCGCGGTGCCGGCGTGGAAGGCGGGAATGCGCAGATACAGCGCGCCCTCGGCCAAGGGTGCGGCGAATACCGGCTGGTGCCCCAGACGCTCGATGTCGGCCCGGTCGCGGGCATCGATGACATGGCCGTGAACCACGGGTTCCGGCCTCGGCGCGTCGGCCGTCGGCAGCAGCAGGGCCAGCAGGAAGAAGGGGTTCGGCATAGCGCATTCTCGCCGTTGCGCCGGCTGCGGCGCAAGCCCGCCCGGCGGCCCGATGGTATCCTGTAAGACACGTCCAAACCCGGGTGACCCGATGCGACTCCGACACGCCCTTCCCCTGTTGCTGGCCGGCACGCTCCTGGCCGCCTGCGCCAGCAATCCCGCTGTCCGGCACTATCCGCCGCAGGCCAGCCTGCAGCAGCTGCAACGCCTGCCGGACGGCAGCTGGCAGGCGCAGGTGCGCCTGCAGAATTTCAGCACCGGCCCGGTGGCGTTCCGCGAGCTGTCGCTGAAAGTCCGCATCCTGGACGGCGAATGGACCGAACTGGGCGACGCCGAGCTGCCGAAGATCGGCGCCAACGCCGCCGAGGTGGTCAACGTGAGCGCGCCGTTCGGCCCGGCCACGCGCGCCGAGCTCGATGCGCGCTTGGGCAAGTCGCAACCGGTGCGCTACCGGCTGGAGGGCAGCATCCGCAGCATCGAACCCGGCCGCCGCTACGAACTGCAGTACGACGGCCGGCTGAACCCCGCGCCGGGCCTTGACGGCGTCTACCGCTGACACCTTTACCTGAATCCGAAGCACCGCCATGAACACCTATAAAGCCCCGCTGAAAGACATGAAATTCGTGCTGTTCGACCTGCTCAAGGCCGAAGGCACCTACCGCGAACTGGACTGCGCCAATACCGAGCGCGAACTGCTGGACGCCGTCCTGGAGGAAGCCGCACGCTTCGCCGAAACCGTGCTGGCCCCGATCAACGGCGACGGCGACCGCGAAGGCTGCCGTTTCGACCGCGACACCGGCGCCGTGTCCACGCCGAAAGGCTTCCGCGAAGCCTACGCGCAGTTCGTCGAGGCCGGCTGGAGCGGCCTGACCGCGCCCGAGGAATTCGGCGGCCAAGGCCTGCCGGAAAGCCTCGGTTGCGTGTTCAAGGAAATGATCGATGCCGCCAACCTGAGCTGGGGCAATTACCCGTTGCTGTCGCACGGCGCCACCGAAGCGCTGAAGCACCACGGCGAGGACTGGCAGCGCGAAGCCTTCCTGAAGCCGATCGTGGCCGGCCGCTGGACCGGCACCATGTGCCTGACCGAGCCGCACTGCGGTTCGGACCTGGGTCTGCTGAAGACCCGCGCCGTACCCAATGCCGACGGCAGCTACGCCATCACCGGCACCAAGATCTTCATCACCGGCGGCGAGCACGACCTGACCGACAACATCGTGCACCTGGTGCTGGCGCGCCTGCCGGACGCACCGGCCGGGGTGAAGGGCATTTCGCTGTTCATCGTGCCCAAACTCAAGACCGGCCGCGACGGCCGCACCGGCGGCCCGAACGCCCTGCGTTGCGGCTCCATCGAGCACAAGATGGGCATCCACGGCTCCGCCACCTGCGTGATGAACTTCGACGGCGCCGAAGGCTATCTGATCGGCCAGCCCAACCGCGGCTTGAACGCGATGTTCACCATGATGAATTCGGCGCGCGTGGCCGTCGGCCTGCAGGGCTTGGGCCTGATGGACCGCGCCAGCCAGAACGCGCTGGCCTACGCCCGCGACCGCCTGCAGATGCGCGCCGCCACCGGGGCCAAATTCCCGGATAAGCCGGCCGATCCGATCATCGTGCATCCGGACGTGCGGCGCATGCTGCTGACCTGCAAGGCGCTGACCGAAGGCGCGCGCTGCCTGGCCTACCAGGCCACGCTGGAAATCGACAAGGCCGAACGCGCGGCCAGCCCCGAGGCCCGCGCCGAAGCCGAGCTGTTCCTCGGTTTCCTGACCCCGATCGTCAAGGGCGCGCTGACCGAATGGGCCAACGAATGCGCCTATCACGCGCTGCAATGCTTCGGCGGCCACGGCTATGTGCAGGAATGGGGCATGGAACAGCTGGCGCGCGACGCCCGCATCACCACCCTGTACGAAGGCACCACCGGCATCCAGGCGCTGGATTTGATCGGCCGCAAGACCCTGCACACCCAGGGCGCCGGCCTGAGGCGCTTCATGGGCCTGATCGAGGCCCTGCTCGCGGCCGACCCGGACGGCGAATTCAGCCCCGCGCTGAAGGACGCCGCCGCACTGTGGGCGGCGGTCACCCGCGAAATCGGCGCCGCCGCGGCCGACGACGCTGATGCGCCGGGCGCGGCTTCGGTGGATTACCTGTTCCTGTCGGCCTACACCTGCCTGGCGTACTGGTGGGCGGAGTCGGCGCGGGTGGCGCAGGCCTCGGGCGACGCCGCCCTGGCCGAGAGCAAACGCGAGACCGCGCGTTTCTACTTCCAGCGCATCCTGCCGCGCGCCGCGCAGCACGCCGCCGCCATACGCAGCGGCAGCGGCAGCCTGATGGCCCTGGACGCCGCCTTGTTCTGAGCCCGGCACCGGGCGAAAAAAAAGAGCCGCGATGCGGCTCTTTTTTTATTTGGTCGGGACGGTGAGATTCGAACTCACGACCCCCAGCACCCCATGCTGGTGCGCTACCAGGCTGCGCTACGCCCCGAATAAGCCGACATTATACCGCACCTGCCACCGGCTCAGCCGAGAATGCGCAGGATTTCCTCCAGTTCGCGGCGCAGCGAGGACAGCAGCTGCGGATCGGCGCCCTGCGGCGCCTCCGGCCGTCGTCCGCCTTCAAGCCGCAGGCGCGCGCCGCCGATGGTGTAGCCTTGCTGGTACAGCAGATCGCGGATCTCGCGCACCTTCAGCACGTCGTGGTGCTGGTAGTAACGCCGGTTGCCGCGGCGCTTCACCGGGCTCAGGCTTTCGAACTCGGTTTCCCAGTAACGCAGCACGTGCTGCTTCACGTCGCACAGCTCGCTGACCTCACCGATGGTGAAGTAGCGCTTGGCGGGGATTTCAGGGAGTTCCTTGTTACTGCCCGGATCCAGCATAGTTTTCCACGCGTTCTTTCAGTTTCTGGCCTGGTCGGAAGGTTACCACGGTGCGCGCGGTGATGGGGATCTCCTCGCCGGTCTTGGGGTTGCGGCCCGGACGCTGGTTCTTGCGGCGCAGGTCGAAGTTGCCGAAACCCGACAGCTTGACCTGGCGGCCCGATTCGAGCGCGCCGCGCAAGGTGTCGAAGAACAGATCGACGAACTCTTTCGCCTCGCGTTTGTTCAATCCCACTTCCTCGAACAAACGATCGGCCATTTCTGCTTTGGTCAATGCCATGAGGTAGGTATCCGATTCCGAAATAAGGTCAGGTGCGCAACACGGCTTGGCATTCGTCCGCCAAGGCCTTCAGCACACGGGCAATCGATTGCTCGACTTCCGATTCGTTTAGAGTGCGCGAAAAATCATGCAAAATCAAGCCAATAGCCAGGCTTTTGGTGTTTTCCGGCAAGCCCGGGCCGCGATAGACGTCGAACGGCAGCAGGGTCTGCAGGGCTTCGCCCAGGCTCTGGCGGACGCACTGCGCGATCTGCGACCAGGCCACCGTCTCCGGCACCAGCAGCGCCAGGTCGCGGCGGACGCTGGGGAACCGCGACACCGCGCCGGCCTGCGGCAGGGCGCGCGGCGGCAAGGCCGACAGGTCGAGCTCGAAGGCATAGACGTCGCCCGGCAGGTCCAGGGGCTTGTTCAGCGCCGGATGCAGGGCGCCGATCAGGCCGACGTCGCGGCCCGCGACGCGTACGCGCGCGGCGCGGCCCGGGTGCAGATGCGGCACCTCGACCGGTGCGTATTCGGCGGAGAAGCCGATGCGCGCCAAGGCCGCATCCAGCACCGCCTTGGCATCGAAGAAATCGACCGGCGCCGACTTGCCGCTCCATTGTTCGGGCAGTGCCGGGCCGCTGAACACCGCTGCCAGGGTATTGCGTTCCAGCGGCGCCTCGGCTCCGCGGCGGTGGAACACGCGGCCGATCTCGAACAGGCGCAGGCGCGTCTGCTGGCGGGCGCTGTTGGCGGTCAGGGCCGAGACCAGCCCCGGCAGCAACGAGGTGCGCATCACCGCCAGCTCGGCGCTGAGCGGGTTGGCCAAGGCCAGGGCATCGGCCTGCAGCTGCCAGGTATCCAGCAGGCCGGCGTCCACGAAGGCGTAGTTGATGGTGTCCTGCACGTCCATGGCGATCAGCTGCGCGCGCAACGCGGCTTCGTCGATGTCCAGCTCGGAACGCGCCACCAACGGCACTTCACCGCTCGGCGTGC
This sequence comes from uncultured Arenimonas sp., assembly GCA_964604095.1. Lineage (GTDB taxonomy): Bacteria > Pseudomonadota > Gammaproteobacteria > Xanthomonadales > Xanthomonadaceae > Arenimonas. Next base: position 6,816 of record CAZRXZ010000012.1, read on the forward strand.
GCACCGGAATGTGTTCGTAACCGACGATGCGGGCGACTTCCTCGATCAGGTCCTCTTCGATCGCGATGTCGAAACGGCTGCTGGGCGCGGTCACCGACCAGCCTTCGGCCTGCGCTTCGACGCGCATGCCGAGCGCGCGGAAGATGCGCTCGACGCGCTCGTCCGGCACCTGCATGCCGAGCACGCGCGCCAGGCGCGCGCGCCGCAGCGTCACCGGCTGCGGCGCCGGGATATGCGCCGCGGCTTCGGCGCAGGCCACCGGGCCGGCCTTGCCGCCGAGGATCTGCAGCACCAGCGCGCTGGCGCGCTCCAGCGCCAGATGCGGCAGGGCCGGGTCGACGCCGCGCTCGAAGCGGTGCGAGGCGTCGGTATGCAGGCCGAGCTTGCGGGCGCGGCCGATGATCGAGGCCGGCGCGAAATGCGCGCTCTCCAGGAACACGGCGGTGGTGCCCTCGCCCACGCTGCTGTCCAAACCGCCCATCACGCCGGCGACCGCGACCGCGCGGCCGGCATCGGTGATCACGGTGAACTCCGGCGTCAGCTCGACCTGGCGGCCGTCCAGCAAGGTGCAGTGCTCGCCGTCGGCGGCGCGGCGCACGCCGACCGGACCGGCCAGTTTGGCGGCGTCGAACGCGTGCATCGGCTGGCCGAGCTCCAGCATCACGTACTGGGTGATGTCGACCAGCGGCGACACCGGGCGGATACCCGAACGCTTCAGCGCCTCGGCCATCCACAGCGGCGTGACCGCGCGCGGATCCAGACCCTCGATGACGCGGCCGCAATAGCGCGGGCAATCGGCCGTGGCCTCGATGGCGAGCGCGAACGCGGCCTCGGACGACACCGGCACTTCCGGAATCTCCAGCGGCTGCACCTGGGTGTCGAGCGCGGCGGCCAGATCGAAGGCGATGCCGCGGACCGAGAAGCAATCGGCGCGGTTGGGGGTGAGCTTGAGCTCGAAGCGCATGTCCGGCAGGCCGAGGTAATCGGCCAGCGCGGCACCGACCGGCGCATCAGCCGGCAGCTCCAGCAGGCCGGACGCATCGGCATCGATGCCGAGTTCCTTGGCCGAGCACAGCATGCCGGCGGACTCGACGCCGCGCAGCTTGGCGGCCTTGATCGCCAGCCCGCCCGGCAGTTCGGCGCCGACCTGCGCCAACGGCGCCTTCAGGCCGGCGCGGGCGTTCGGCGCGCCGCACACGATCTGCACGCGGCTGCCGCCGACGTCGACCTGACACACGTTCAGGCGGTCGGCTTCGGGATGTTTTTCCAGCGCGACGATTTCGGCCACGATCACGCCGGGCAAGGCGCCGCCGACCGGGGCGGCGTCCTCGACCTCGAGGCCGATGGCGGTCAGCGCCTCGGCGATGCGGGCGTCGTCGGCCTCGGTGCGCACGTGTTGTCGTAACCAGCTGACAGGGAATTTCATGGTTCTGGGGTTCCGTTTCCGCGGCCGATCAGGCGAATTGTTTCAGGAAGCGCACATCGTTCTCGAAGAAGCTGCGCAGGTCGTTGACGCCGTAGCGCAGCATCGCGAAACGTTCGATGCCCAGGCCGAAGGCGAAGCCGGTGTAGCGTTCCGGGTCGATGCCGCAGCTGCGCAGCACGTTCGGGTGCACCATGCCGCAGCCGAGCACCTCCAGCCAGCGGGTGCTGCCGTCCGGCTGCTTCCAGGCGATGTCGACCTCGGCCGACGGCTCGGTGAACGGGAAATAGCTCGGACGGAAGCGCATCTCGAAATCCTGCTCGAAGAACGCGCGCACGAAGGCGGCCAGGGTGCCTTTGAGGTCGGCGAAGCTGGAGGTCTCGTCGATCAGCAGGCCTTCCATCTGGTGGAACATCGGGGTGTGGGTCTGGTCGGAGTCCGAACGGTAGACCTTGCCCATGGCGATCATGCGCAGCGGCGGCTTGTTGTCCTGCATGAAGCGCACCTGCACGCCGGAAGTGTGCGTGCGCAGCAGATGGCCGCTGGGGAAGTAGAAGGTGTCGTGCATGGCGCGCGCCGGGTGGTGCGGCGGGAAGTTCAGCGCCTCGAAATTGTGCCAGTCGTCCTCGACCTCCGGGCCCTGCGCGGTCTGGTAGCCCAGGCGCGAGAAGATCTCGCTGATGCGCTCCAGGGTCTTGCTGACCGGATGCGCGTTGGCCGGCAGCAGGCCGCGGCCCGGCAGGGTGACGTCGATGCGCTCGGAAGCCAGGCGCTGCGCCAGCGCCGCCTGTTCGAGCACGGCCTTGCGCGCCGCGATGGCCTCGGACACGGCGTCCTTGGCGCGGTTGATGCCCTCGCCGGCGGCCTTGCGTTCCTCGGCCGGCAAGCCGCCGAGCTGCTTGAGTTGCAGGGTGATCTGGCCGGATTTGCCCAGCCAGGCGACGCGCAGCGCGTCCAGCGCGTCCAGGTCGGCGGCGGCGGCGGTCTGCTGCAGCGCCTGCGCGGTGAGTTGATCGATCGTGGTCATCGGGTGCCGGGGATGGTGTGTGAATGAAAATGGGGAAGGACATGCGCCCTTCCCCACTTTTCGTTTTTCAGCCGAGCTGACGCAATGCGTCCGCCACGATCAGGCCGCGAGGGCGCTCTTGGCCTGTTCGGCGATCTTGGCGAAGGCGTTGGCATCGTGGATGGCGATGTCGGCCAGGGCCTTGCGGTCCAGCTTGATGCCGGCCTTCAGCAGGCCGTTCATGAAGCGGCTGTAGCTCAGGCCGTTGATGCGGGCGGCCGCGTTGATACGGGCGATCCACAGGGTGCGGAACTGGCGTTTGCGCTGCTTACGGCCGATGTAGGCGTATTGGGCGGCTTTGGTGACGGCCTGCTTGGCTACGCGGAAGACTTTGCGGCGGGCGCCGTAATAGCCTTTAGCGAGTTTGAGGACCTTCTTGTGACGGGCTCGGGCGGTGACGCCGCGCTTGATACGTGCCATGGTTCAGTCCTCCTTAGAGATAGGGCAGCATGCGGTCCAGACGGCCGGAATCCTCGGCGCGGACATGGTTGCCCTGGCGGAGGTTACGCTTGCGCTTGGTCGCTTTCTTGGTGAGGATGTGGCTACGGTTGGCGTGGCCGCACTTGTATTTGCCGGAGGCCGTCTTGCGGAAGCGCTTGGCGGCGGCCCGGTTGGTCTTGATTTTATTCTTGGCCATTGGGGTTTCCTTTTGGTTGATCAACTGGCTAGGCGGCGGCTTGCGCCGCGCTTTCCGTCCATGCCTATGCCGCGAGTGGCCCTTGCGGGCCGTATGTCCAATCGCGCTGCCCGAAGGCTGTCGGCCGCGCGGCCGCTTGGCGAACCAAGAGCCCGCCATTATGCCCGCTTTTCGGGCGCACGGCAAGCCGGATTCTCGGAAAACTGAATGAAAACCGGCCGTTAGCGGCCGGTTTTCGGAACAAAGCGAGGATTTCGGCCTGCCGGCCGTGCCTTACTTCTTCTTCGGGGCGATCATCATCACCATCTGGCGGCCTTCCAGGCGCGGACGGGACTCGATCACGGCCTCCTCGGCCAGGTCGGTTTCGATGCGCTTGGCCATCTCCACGCCCAGCTCCTGGTGCGACATCTCGCGGCCCTTGAAGCGGATGTTGACCTTGACCTTGTCGCCCTCTTCCAGGAAACGGCGCACGTTGCGCAGCTTGATGCTGTAGTCGCCGATATCGGTGGTCGGGCGGAACTTCACTTCCTTGATTTCGACGATCTTCTGCTTCTTCTTGGCCGCGGCGGCCTTCTTCTGCAGTTCGAAGCGGTATTTGCCGTAGTCCATCACCCGGCAGACCGGCGGGTCCTGGTTGGGCTGGATCTCGACCAGATCCATGCCGGCTTCGTCGGCCAAGGCCAAGGCCTCGTCGCGCGACAGCACGCCGACCATCTCGCCGTCGGCGCCGATGACGCGCACGCGCGGCACGCGGATCTCGTGGTTCTTGCGGTTACCTTTCTCTGAAACGGGCGTATTGATTAGTCGATCCTCTTGATGGAAATGGGCCCGCGGCTCAAGGCTGCGGGGTCTCTTCGCGCAGGCGCGCGACGAATGCGTCCAAGGTCATCACGCCCAGGTCCTCGCCGGAACGGGTCCGGACCGACACCTGGCCGTTTTCCTTCTCACGGTCGCCGACCACCAGCAGGTACGGCACCCGTTGCAGGGTATGTTCGCGGATTTTATAGCCGATCTTCTCGTTGCGCAAATCCTTGGCGGC
>CAZRXZ010000013.1:0-10967 GCA_964604095.1 uncultured Arenimonas sp.
TCTTGGCCTGGTCGCAGCCGAAGCCGAAGATGGCCTGGCCGCCGCTGCGGCCGGAAGCGCCCCAGGCCACGCGCTTGGCCTCCAGCACGACCACCGACAGGCCGGCTTGCGCCAGTTCGATGGCGGTGGACAGGCCGGTGATGCCGGCGCCGAGGATGCAGACGTCGGCGCGGGTTTCGCCCGCCAAAGCCGGCTGGCGCGGGAACGCCGGCGCCGAGGCCGCGTACCAGGAACGGATGTGTTCGCTGCCGGACATGCGCCGTCCGGGCTCAGACCGAACGCAGGTACCAGTCGTATTCGAGGGTGGTGACCTCGGTGTAGAAGCTGCGCATCTCCTTCAGCTTCTGCTGGCCGAACACGTGCTGGAATTCGCCGCCGAACATGTCCTTGATGAAGGTGCTGGCCATGAAGTCGTTGATGGTGTCGCGCCAGAACAGCTGGCGCTGTTCGGTCTGCTCGTAGGCGTTGCCGTTGATGGCCGGGCCCGGGTCGCCTTTGGCGTCGAGGCCGTGCAGGATGCCGGCCAGCACCGCGGCGGTGACCAGGTACGGGTTGGCGTCGGCGCCGGCGATGCGGTGTTCGATGCGCACGTTCTTGGCGTCGGAATGCGGGATGCGCATGGCCACCGTGCGGTTGTTGAAGCCCCAGCAGTCGTTCAGCGGCACGAACGCGTTCAGCACGAAGCGGCGGTAGCTGTTGGCGTGCGGCGCGAACATCAGCATGCAGTCCTTGGACACCTGCTGCAGGCCGGCGATGGCGTGCTTGAGCACCGGCGCGGGCGCTTCCTTGGTGCTGGCGAACACGTTGTTGCCGTCCTTGTCGAGCAGGGACACGTGGATGTGGGTGCCGGAGCCGGCCTGGTCGACGAAGGGCTTGGCCATGAAGCTGGCCAGCATGCCCTGCTGTTCGGCAATCGACTTGATCGCGCGCTTGAGCATCACCGCGTCGTCGCAGGCGGCCACGGCGTCGTCGCGGTGCTTGAGGTTGATCTCGAACTGGCCCGGCGCGTATTCGGCCACGGCGGTATCGGCCGGGATGGCCTGCGCCTTGCAGGCGTCGGCGACGGCGTCGGTGAAACCCTGGTAATCGTTCAGGTCGCCCATGTAATAGACCTGGGTGGTGCGGTTGCGTTCGCCGGTGGCCGGGTTGATCGAGGTCTGCGGGCGGCCGTCGGCGGTCAGCTCGCGGTCGAGCAGGTAGAACTCCAGTTCCACCGCCACCACCGGGGTCAGGCCGCGGTCGGTGAACTTCTGCACCACGCGCTTCAGCACCTCGCGCGGATTGGCCGAGAACATGCCGCCGTCGAAGCCTTCCATGCTGAGCAGGCACTGCAGCATCGGGCGGCCCTGCCAGGGAATCGGGCGCAGGCTGCCGGGAATCGGGCGGCAGATGCGGTCTTCGTCGCCGATGTCGTAGCCCAGGCCGGTCTCTTCCACGGTGTTGCCGGTCACGTCGGTGCCGATCAGCGACATCGGCAGGCAGACGCCGTTCTGGAACACCTTATCCAGTGCGTCGCGGGTGATGCGCTTGCCGCGCAGCAGGCCGTTCATGTCCGGCAGGATGAGGTCGATCAGTTCGGCGTTTCCGTGGTCGGCCAGTACCTTGGCGTCGGCCGGGTGGAGGGTGTGTTCGGTCATGAGGGGGCATCCGCGGGCGTTGCAGCGATACTAGCAGACATTTTTTGGCGTGTAAAAAATAATCATCATCTTTTGCCTTGGGCGGGCCGGGGGGGCGTCATTTGCCGGTCCGGGTGTTGTCTCCAGGGGCCTTAACCACGGGCAAAGCCCGAAAAACAGGGGCTTTCAGGCCACCAAAATTTCTGTTGATAAAATTTTACAGCCGGGTTAGGGTAAACGCTCTATACGCTTTTCGATCCGGTTCACGCATGATTTTCGTCGGTATTCCCGCAGACAGCCGCATGCTCGGCCCGCACCCGTTCCAGGCCGTGGGCGAGAAGTACATCCGCGGCGTGCTCGACGGCGCCGGCGCGCAGCCGCTGCTGATCCCCTCGATGCACCGCGGCCTGGACCTGGACGCCTTGCTCGACCATCTGGACGGCCTGTTGTTGCCGGGCTCGCCGAGCAACATCGAGCCGCACCATTATTCCGACGAGCCCAGCTACGAAGGCAACCTGCACGATCCGGCGCGCGACCTGACCACCCTCAACCTGATTCCCCGCGCCATCGCCAAGCGGGTGCCGGTGCTGGCCATCTGCCGCGGATTCCAGGAGGTGAACGTGGCCTTGGGCGGCAGCCTGCACCAGAAGGTGCACGAGGTGCCGGGCCTGATGAACCACAAGGAAGACCTGAGCCAGCCGCTGGACGTGCAGTACGCGCCGGCGCATCCGGTCAGCCTGCTGAAGGGCGGCCTGCTGGAAACGTTCGCCGGCGCCGACCGCGCGATGGTGAATTCGCTGCATGGCCAAGGCATCAGCCGCCTGGGCGATAAGCTGATCGCCGAAGCCACGGCGCCCGACGGGCTGGTCGAGGCCGTCCGCCTGGATTCCGACGAGACCTTCCTGCTGGCCCTGCAATGGCATCCGGAATGGAAGGTGACCGAGAATCCCTTCTATCTTGAAATCTTCAAGGCCTTCGGCGCCGCCTGCAAGGCACGCGCCGCCAGCCGTCCACGGTGACCCATGAGCAAAAAGACCGCTACCCCCGGAAAGACCCCCGGCAAGAAGCCGGCGCGCAACGTGCTGCCGGCCAAACCCGACAAGCTGGCGCCGCCGGCCAAACCGAGCGGCGCCAGCGCGCGCGAGGAAAGCGACCTCAAGCGCTGGCTGCGCGAGCACCGCATCACCGAAGTCGAATGCCTGGTGCCGGACATGACCGGCAACGCCCGCGGCAAGATCATCCCGGCCGCCAAGTTCTCGCATGACTTCGGCACCCGCCTGCCGGAAGGCATCTTCGCCACCACGGTGACCGGCGAATACATCGACGAATACGACGAGATCGTCAGCGCCTCCGACTCCGACATGTACCTGCGCCCGGACGCCAACACCCTGCGCGTGGTGCCGTGGGCGTCCGATCCGACCGTGCAGCTGATCCACGACTGCTACACCAAGGACGGCGAACCGCACGACCTGGCGCCGCGCAACGTGCTGCGCCGCGTCATCGAACGCTACGACGCGCTCGGCCTCAAGCCCGTGATCGCGCCCGAGCTGGAGTTCTACCTGGTGCAGAAGAACACCGACCCGGACTTCCCGCTGCAGCCGCCCACCGGCCGCAGCGGCCGTCCGGAGACCGCGCGCCAGTCCTATTCGATCGACGCGGTCAACGAATTCGACCCGATCCTCGACCTGATGTACGACTACTGCGAGGCCATGGAGCTGGACGTGGAGACCCTGATCCACGAGTCCGGCGCCGCCCAGCTGGAGATCAACTTCATCCACGACGACCCGCTGTCGCGCGCCGACCAGGTGTTCCTGTTCAAGCGCACCATCCGCGAGGCGGCGATGCGCCACGGCATCTACGCCACCTTCCTGGCCAAGCCGATGGAGAACGAGCCGGGCAGCTCGATGCACATCCACCAGAGCATCGTGGACGCCAAGACCGGCCGCAACGTGTTCGTCGGCAAGGACGGCGAGCGCCACAGCGAGCTGTTCATGAACTACCTGGGCGGGCTGCAGCGCTACATCCCGGAGGCCATGGCGTTCTTCGCGCCGAACGTGAACTCCTACCGCCGCCTGATCTACGGCGAGGTCTCGCCCAAGAACGTGCAGTGGGGCTACGACAACCGGACCTGCGGCCTGCGCATCCCGTTCGACTCGGCCGAGAACATGCGCGTGGAAAGCCGCTTCGCCGGTTCCGACGTCAACCCCTATCTGGCCATCGCGGCGACCTTGGCCTGCGGCCTGCTCGGCATCGAGCAGAAGCTGCAGCCGACCGCGCCGTCGACCGGCTACACGCACAGCACCGGTTTCGAACTGCCGAAGTCGATGCAGGACTCGCTCGAGTACCTGGAGCGCTCCGAAGCGCTGGCCGGCATCCTCGGCGAGCGTTTCTGCAAGGCCTACGTCTGCATCAAGCGCAAGGAGTACGAGACCTTCTTCCGCGTCATCAGCTCCTGGGAACGCGAGTTCCTGCTGCTCAACGTATAACGACAAACGGAACGCACGCCCATGACCTCCAGCTACCAGCACCTGCAGCGCCTCGACGCCGCCCACCACATCCACCCGTTCAACGACAACGCCGAGCTGGCCAAGAAGGGAACCCGCATCCTGGTCAAGGGCGAGGGCTGCCACGTCTGGGACGCCGAGGGCAACAAGCTGCTGGACGCCTTCGCCGGGCTGTGGTGCGTCAACGTCGGTTACGGCCGCAAGTCGATGGCCGAGGTCGCTGCCCGGCAGATGGAGCAGCTGGCGTACTACAACACCTTCTTCCAGTGTTCGACCGAACCGGCCATCCACCTGTCGGCCAAGCTGGCCGAGATCTCGCCGGCCGACCTGAACCACGTGTTCTATTCCAACTCCGGCTCGGAAGGCAACGACACCGTGCTGCGCATGGTCCGCCATTTCTGGGCGGTGCAGGGCCACCCGGGCAAGAACGTGGTGATCGGCCGCCACAACGGCTACCACGGCTCGACCATGGCCGGCGCCAGCCTCGGCGGCATGAAGGGCATGCACGCGCAGGGCGGCCTGCCGATCCCGGACATCCACCACATCGATCCGCCGTTCTTCTTCGCCGACGGCGGCGAGCTGTCCGAGGACGAATACGGCCTGGTCGCGGCGCGCCGGCTGGAAGAGAAGATCCTGGCGCTCGGCCCCGAGCGCGTGGCGGCCTTCATCGGCGAGCCGATCATGGGCGCCATCGGCGTGTACATCCCGCCGCGCACCTATTGGCCCGAAGTCGAACGCATCTGCCGCAAGTACGACGTGCTGCTGGTCGCCGACGAGGTGATCTGCGGCTACGGCCGGACCGGCGAGTGGTTCGGCTCGCAGTACTTCGGCTTCACCCCCGACATCATGACCACCGCCAAGGGCCTGACCTCCGGCTACATCCCGATGGGCGCGGTGCTGTTCAACGAGCGCGTCGCCTCGGTGCTGCGCAACCAGGGCGGCGAGCTGGCGCACGGCTACACCTATTCCGGGCATCCGGTGTGCGCGGCGGTGGCGCTGGAGAACATCCGCATCCTGCAGGACGAGCGCATCGTGGAGACCTGCCGCACCGACACCGGCCCCTATCTGGCCCAGCGCTGGCAGGAGCTCGGCGAGCATCCGCTGGTCGGCGAAGCCCGCATCGCCGGCATGGTCGGCGCGCTGGAGCTGGTGCCGGACAAGGGCGTCCGGCGCTTTTTCGAGGAGCGTGGCAAGGTCGGCGCGATATGCCGTAATATTGCCCTGAAGAACGGGTTGATCCTGCGGGCCACCTACGACTCGATGCTGCTGTCGCCGCCGCTGGTGATCAGCCGCGACGAGATCGACGAGCTGTTCGAGAAGGCCTGGAAGTCGCTGAACGAAACCGCGCGGGAAATCGCCTGAGCGGTGGTTGGGGCCGCCGGTGACGGCGGAATGGTTTAAATCAAAACACAAGAGAGAGCAAACCATGAAGTTGAAACTACTGGGTATCGCGGTCACCGGCCTGCTGCTCGCGTCCTGCGGCAAGAAAGACGGGGACGCCCCGGCGGCCGCGGCCGGCGAGGAAGAGAAGGTCCTGAACGTCTACAACTGGTCCGATTACATCGCGCCCGAGACCATCGCCAATTTCGAGAAGGAGACCGGCATCAAGGTCACCTACGACGTGTTCGACAGCAACGAAGTGCTGGAGACCAAGCTGGTCACCGGCAACACCGGCTACGACGTGGTGGTCCCGTCGCTGACCTTCCTGGCCCGCCAGATCCAGGCCGGCGTGTTCATGCCGCTCGACAAGTCCAAGCTGAGCAACCTCGGCAACATGGATCCGGCCATCCAGGCCAACATCGCCAAGCTCGATCCGGGCAACGCCTATTCGGTGAACTACATGTGGGGCACCACCGGCATCGGCTACAACGTCAAGAAGGTGAAGGAAGTGCTGGGCGAGGACGCGCCGGTCGACAGCTGGTCGCTGGTGCTGGACCCGGCCAACCTGGCCAAGCTCAAATCCTGCGGCGTGTACTTCCTCGACACCCCGTCCGAGATCATCCCGCCGGTGCTGAACTACCTGGGCGAGGAGCCGAACAGCTTCGACCCGGCCGTGATCGCCAAGGCCGAGGCCCTGCTGAAGCAGCTGCGCCCGTCGATCACCCAGTTCCATTCCTCGGAATACATCAACGCCCTGGCCAACGGCGACGCCTGCGTCGCGGTCGGTTGGTCCGGCGACATCTTCCAGGCCAAGTCGCGCGCGGAAGAGGCCAAGAACGGCGTCGAGATCGCCTACGTGATCCCGAAGGAAGGCGCGCCGATGTGGTTCGACATGATGGCCATCCCGAAGGACGCCAAGCATCCGGACAACGCGCATAAGTTCATCAACTACATCATGCGCGCGGAAGTCGGCGCCGAGATCTCCAACTACGTGGCCTACGCCAGCGCCAACAAGGCCGCGATGGACAAGATCGACCCCGAGCTGAAGGCCAACACCGGCGTGTATCCGACGCCGGAAGCCAGCAAGGGCCTGTTCTCGCTGGCGGTGCTGCCGCCGGAGGTCGACCGCCTGTTCAACCGCATCTGGACCGGCCTGAAGACCGGCCAATAAGGCGAACCGGGGCAGGCCGAAAGGCCTGCCCTTTCTTTTTCTACCGGAATGGAAACCCAATGAATTCAGCCATCCAGCCCCAGGGCAACGGCAAGCCGGACAAGACCCGGGCCGAGAACTATGTGTGCATCGAAGGCATCCGCAAGGAATTCGACGGCTTCGTCGCGGTCGACGACGTCAGCCTGAGCATCCGCAAGGGCGAGATCTTCGCGCTGCTCGGCGCCTCCGGCTGCGGCAAGTCCACCCTGCTGCGGATGCTGGCGGGTTTCGAACGTCCGACCGCGGGCACCATCGTGCTCGACGGCCAGAAGATGAACGACATCCCGCCGTACGACCAGGCGGTCAACATGATGTTCCAGAGCTACGCCCTGTTCCCGCACATGACCGTGGAACAGAACATCGCCTTCGGCCCGACCCAGAAGAAGATGCCGAAGGCCGACATCGCCCGCCGCGTCGAGGAGATGCTGGCGCTGGTGCAGATGAGCAAGTTCGCCAAGCGCAAGCCGCACCAGCTGTCCGGCGGCCAGCAGCAGCGCGTGGCGCTGGCGCGCGCCATGGCCACCAGCCCGAAGCTGCTGCTGCTCGACGAGCCGATGGGCGCGCTCGACAAGAAGCTGCGCTCGCAGATGCAGATCGAGCTGGTCAACATCGTCGAGCGCCTGAACGTGACCTGCGTGATGGTGACCCACGACCAGGAGGAGGCGATGACCATGGCGCACCGGATCGCGGTCATGGACGCCGGCCGCATCCTGCAGGTCGGTACCCCGGACGAGATCTACGAGCAGCCGAACTGCCGGTTCACCGCCGAGTTCATCGGTTCGGTCAACCTGTTCGAAGGCAAGGTCGAGGACGACGAGAAGGATTACGTCACCATCCGCACCCCGATGCTGGACGCGCCGATCTACGTCGGCCACGGCATCACCGGCCACGAGGGCATGAGCGTCGCCTTCGCCATCCGTCCCGAGAAGATCGCCATCTCCAAGGACGAGCCGGCGCAGCCGCACAACAAGGTGCGCGGCCAGATCGAGGAGATCGCCTATTTCGGCTCGCATTCGGTGTACCACGTGCGCCTGCCGGGCGGCAGCAAGGTGCTGTGCAATTTCGTCAACCTGAAGCGCTGGGCGTCCGAGGACTTCACCTGGAACGACCCGGTGTGGCTGAGCTGGCAGGACAACGCCGGCGTGGTGCTGACCTCATGAGCCGGCTGCTGCGCAGCGTCCGGAAGCGGATGCCCGGCTCGCGCTGGGGCGTCATCGCGGTGCCGTACCTGTGGATGCTGCTGTTCTTCGCCATCCCGCTGGCCATCGCGTTCAAGATCTCGTTCTCGCAGGCGGCCATCTCGATGCCGCCGTACACGCCGCTGATCGACTGGAGCAGCGGCCAGCCGAGCCTCGACATCCACCTCAAGAACTACCTGTACCTGATCAACGACTCGCTGTACGTCAACGCCTACATCAGCTCGATCAAGATCGCGGTGGTGTCCACCTTCCTGTGCCTGCTGGTCGGCTATCCGATGGCCTACGCCATCGCCCGCCTGGACCCGGCCACGCGCAACATCGCGCTGATGCTGGTGATCCTGCCGTCCTGGACCTCGTTCCTGATCCGCATCTACGCCTGGATCGGCATCCTGAAGAACAACGGCCTGCTCAACAACCTGCTGCTGTGGCTGGGCGTCATCGACCAGCCGCTGGCGATCATGCACACGCCGCTGGCGGTCTATATCGGCATCGTGTACGCCTATCTGCCGTTCATGGTGCTGCCGCTGTACGCCAATCTGGTCAAGCTCGACCTGCGCCTGCTGGAGGCCGCCAGCGACCTGGGCGCGCGTCCGTGGAAGGCGTTCCTGAAGGTCACCCTGCCGCTGTCCAAGGCCGGCATCATCGCCGGTTCGATGCTGGTGATGATTCCGGTGGTCGGCGAGTTCGTGATTCCGGAAATGCTCGGCGGCCCGGATACGCTGATGATCGGCCGGGTGCTGTGGCAGGAGTTCTTCAACAACCGCGACTGGCCGGTGGCCTCGGCGGTGTCGATCGTGATGCTGCTGCTGCTGATCGTGCCGATTACGGTCTTCCACAAGGCGCAGGCCAAGGAAATGGAGGCGAAACTCGCATGAGCCGGCACGCACGCGTATCCCGATTCAGCCTGGGCATGCTGGCCCTCGGCTTCCTGTTCCTGTACGTGCCGATCCTGAGCCTGATCGTGTACTCCTTCAACGAGTCGAAGCTGGTCACGGTCTGGGCCGGGTTCTCGGTGAAATGGTACTTCGAGCTGTTCCGCGACCAGCAGATGATCGACGCCGCCAAGGTCAGCCTGAAGCTGGCGTTCCTGACCGCCTGCGCCGCGGTGGTGCTCGGCACCATGGCCGCCATGGTGATGACGCGCTTCCGCAGCTTCCGCGGCAAGACCCTGTTCAGCGCGCTGATCACCGCGCCGCTGGTGATGCCGGAAGTGATCACCGGCCTGTCGATGCTGCTGCTGTTCGTCTCGCTCGGCGATTGGTTCGGCTTCTTCCAGCAGCGCAGCGTGGCCACCATGTGGATCGCGCACGTGACCTTCACCGTCTCGTTCGTGACCGTGATCGTGTCCTCGCGCCTGGCCGAGCTCGACCGCTCGCTGGAGGAGGCGGCCATGGACCTGGGCGCCAACCGGCTCAAGGTGTTCTTCGTGATCACCCTGCCGATCATCGCGCCGGCGCTGTTCTCCGGCTGGCTGATGGCGTTCACGCTCTCGCTCGACGACCTGGTGATCTCCAGCTTCACCTCCGGGCCGTCCTCGACCACGCTGCCGATGAAGATCTTCTCGTCGGTACGCATGGGCGTCAGCCCGAAGATCAACGCCTTGGCCTCGCTGATGATCCTGGTGGTGGCGGTCGCGGCGGTGATCGCCTGGTGGTCGATGTGGCGCAGCGAGCGCCGTCGCCAGCGCGACATGCAGCTGGCCCTGCAACAGAACTGAGGAACATGGCATGAGCGTCGTCGAGAACATCAACCCCTGGACCGGGCAGGTCGAGCACCGTTACGGCTATTTCAGCCCGGCCGAGACCGAGGCGCGCCTGGCCGCCGCCGCCAGGGCCTTTCCGGCCTGGTCGGCGCTGTCCTTCGCCGAACGCGCGGCGTATCTGGAGCGCATCGCCGCGCTGCTGCGCGAGCACAGCGGCCGCCTGGCCTCGGTGATGACCGCCGAGATGGGCAAGCTGCGCCGCGAAGCCTTGGCCGAGGTCGAGAAGTCGGCCGGCTGCTGCGAGTTCTACGCCCGCCAGGCCGAGGCCTACATGCGCGACGAGCCGGTGGCGACCGACGCCAGCCGCAGCTTCGTGGCCTACGAGCCGATCGGCTGCGTGTTCGCGGTGATGCCGTGGAACTTTCCGTTCTGGCAGGTGTTCCGCTTCCTGGCGCCTGGCCTGATGGCCGGCAACGTGGCCCTGCTCAAGCATGCCACCAACGTGCCGCGCTGCGCCGACCTGATCGCCGAGGTGCTGGCGCAGGCCGGTGTACCCGAGGGTGTGTTCGGCGTATTGCACATCGACAACGACACCGCGGCCCGCGTCATCGCCGATCCGCGCGTGCAGGCGGTGACCCTGACCGGCAGCGAGCGTGCCGGCAAATCGGTGGCGGCCACCGCCGGCGCCAACCTGAAGAAGTCGGTGCTGGAGCTCGGCGGCAGCGATCCGTTCGTGGTGCTGGACGACGCCGACCTGGACAAGGCGGTGCCGGTCGCCGTCGCCTCCCGTTTCGGCAACGCCGGCCAGACCTGCATCGCGGCCAAGCGTTTCATCCTCACCCCCGGCATCGCCGACGCCTTCGTGGCCCGTTTCACGGCGGCCGCGGCCGCGCTTGCCGTCGGCGATCCGAACGACGAGGCCAGCACGCTGGCGCCGATGGTCCGGCCCGACGCGCGCGAACAGCTGCACGCGCAGGTCGAGGCCAGCGTCCGCGCCGGCGCCAAGGTGTTGCTCGGCGGCACCAAGGGCGCCGGCCCCTGCGAGTATCCCGCCACCATCCTCGACGGCGTGGCGCCCGGCATGGCCGCCTATTCCGAAGAACTGTTCGGGCCGGTGGCCAGCATCATCCGCGCCAAGGACGCGGACGACGCCGTGCGCATCGCCAACGACACCGCCTTCGGGCTGGGCGCCAGCGTCTGGACCCGCGATGCCGCCGCCGGCGAGGCCGTGGCCCGGCGCATCCAAGCCGGCGCGGTGTTCGTCAACGCCCTGGTGCGCTCCGACGTGCGCCTGCCGTTCGGCGGCACCAAGGCCTCCGGCTTCGGCCGCGAGCTGGCCGAGCACGGCATCCACGA
>CAZRXZ010000014.1:0-10527 GCA_964604095.1 uncultured Arenimonas sp.
GCACCGCGGCCGGCAAGTTCGCCGCGCTGGAGAAGGCCGGCGTCACCACGGTGAAATCGCCCGGCGACCTGGGCAAAGCCATCGCCGCGCGTATGGCGAAATAATTCCGCGCGCGAAACGTGCGGTAGGGGCGGCCCGATGCGGCCGCCCTTTTTTTTGCCGTCGACCGTACAATACGCCGATGGAAAGCACCCTCCGCCTCGCGCTCGCGCAATACGATTTTCCGGTCGGCGCGTTGGCGCGCAACACCGACACCATCCTCGGCCTGATCGAACGCGCCAAGACGGCCGGCGCCGACGTGATCCTGTTCCCCGAGCTGGCGCTCAGCGGCTATCCGCCGGAAGACCTGCTGCTGCGGCCCTCGTTCCTGGCCGACTGCGAGGCCGCGCTGGCCGGCATCGCCGCACAGGTCCGCGGCATCACCGTGGTGCTGCCGTCGCCGCGCGCCATCGGTTCGGTGGTGTTCAATTCCGCCAACGTCCTGCGCGACGGCCGGATCGAAGCGGTGTACCACAAGCAGGAACTGCCCAATTACGCGGTGTTCGACGAGCGCCGCTACTTCGCGCCCGACCGCGACGCCTGCACCTTCACGGTCAAGGGCGTCAGCGTCGGCGTGATCATCTGCGAGGACGTCTGGTTCGCCGAGCCGATCGCCCAGTGCGTGGCCGCCGGCGCGCGCCTGGTGCTGGTGCCGAACGCCTCGCCGTTCGAGCACGGCAAGACCGCCCAGCGCGACGCCTTGTTGGGCCAGCGGGTGCGCGAGACCGGCGCCGCCATCGCCTATCTCAATACCGTCGGCGGCCAGGACGATGTGGTGTTCGACGGCTCCAGCGTGCTGGCCGACGCCGACGGCCGCATCCATGCCAATGCCGAGTGCTTCGCCGACCGCCTGCTGCTGGCCGAGTTCGACGCCGGCGCCGGCGCGTTCCGCAAGCTCGACTGGGCCGACGAGCGCGACGAATCCATGGAGTCCCTGGCCTATCGCGCGATGGTGCGCGGCATCCGCGATTATTGCGGCAAGAACGGCTTCGACAAGGTGCTGCTCGGCCTGTCCGGCGGCATCGATTCCGCCCTGGTGCTGGCGTTGGCGGTGGATGCCCTGGGCGCCGAACGCGTCAGCGCGGTGCGCCTGCCGTCACGCTACACCTCGGATGCCAGCAACGACCTGGCCGCCGTGCAGGCGCGCACGCTCGGCGTGGCGCTGGAGACCGTCGCCATCGAGGCGCCGTTCCGCGGCTTCCTCGAGGCGTTGTCCGGGCCGTTCGCCGGCCTGCCGGCGGATGTCACCGAGGAGAACCTGCAGTCGCGCTGCCGCGGCGCGTTGCTGATGGCGCTGGCCAACAAGAAAGGCGGTCTGCTGCTGACCACCGGCAACAAGAGCGAGTATGCGGTCGGCTACGCCACCATCTACGGCGACATGTGCGGCGGTTACGCGCCGATCAAGGACCTGTACAAGACCGAGGTGTACGCGGTATGCGACTGGCGCAACCGCCAGCCGGGCGGCGAGGTCATCCCGCAGGCGGTGATCGAGCGCGCGCCCTCGGCCGAGCTGCGCGAGAACCAGGTGGACCAGGATTCGCTGCCGCCGTACGCGCTGTTGGACGCCATCCTGCGCGCCAGCATCGATCAGGAGACGCCGGCGGCGGACATCGTCGCGGCCTTGCAGGCGGATTGGCCCGAGCACGACGTGGCTGCGGAAACCGCGCGCGTGCTGCGCCTGGTGAAGGTTTCGGAATGGAAACGGCGCCAAGCGGCGCCGGGTCCGAAGCTGTCGCGGCGCGCCTTCGGCCGCGAGCGGCGGTATCCGATCAGCTCGGGTTATACCGGCTGATCAGCGCCGGACTTCGCCGGCGAACGGATTGAGCTGGCTCCAGCGCGAGCGGCGTTCCGGCCAGCCTTTGCCCAGATACGGGTGTTCCGGGTAGTTGCTTTCCAGTACGCGTTTGGCGTCGGCCGCCAGCGCGTCCTGGCCGAGCTTGCCGTAGGACGCGGCCAGCAGGGCCACGGCGTCGCCGTCATAGGCCGATTGCGGATAGGTTTCCAGGATGTACTTGGCGCGGCCGGCGGCGGACACGTAGGCTTCGCGCTGGTAGTAATACAGGCCGACGTTGAGGTCGTGCAGGGCCAGGCGGTTGCGCAGGTAGATCATGCGCTGACGCGACTCTTCGGCATATTGGCTGGTCGGGAAGCGGCGGATGACTTCGTTGAAGTCGTTGTAGCTCTGGGTGGCCGCGCCCAGGTCGCGGGCCGACACGTCCAGGCGCGCGATCTTGGCCAGCCAGCGGTTCTCGCGGTCGAAGTTGACCAGCGCCTTCAGGTAATAGGCGTAGTCGATGCGTTCGTTGGTCGGATAGGTCTTGATGAAGCGGGTCAGGGTCGAGACCGACTCTTCCGGCTTGGACAGCTTGTACTGCGCGAAGGCCAGGTCGATCTGCGCCTTTTCCGAGATCTCGCCGTACGGGAAACGCGCGACCAGGCGGGTGAACACGCGTTCGGCCTTGTCGTAATTCTCGTCGTCCAGCGCGTCCTTGCCCAGCGCGTACAGCGGCTCGACGTCCAGGGTTTCGATCTTGTCTTTGGTCGAATCGCCGATGTTGAACAGGTTCTTGGTGGTCTGGCAGGCGCCCAAGGAAGCGAGCAGGAGCAGTACGGCGAGCAGGCGGACGGGACGGGACAGCGTCATAGTGGTCATATTGGCAAGCGCCGTATCGGCAATTAGTGGATAATACCCCAAGCCCGATATGAGCTCCACGGTTTTTCCCGCGCGCCGCGCTAAGCCCTTGATTCCATGAACCAGACTGCGCCACAGGCCACCGAAGAGAACGACATCGAACCGATTGAAGCCACGGTGCCTGAGCACTTGGCCGGTAAACGCTTCGACCAAGCCTTGGCGGAAATGTTCCCCGAGTTCTCCCGCTCGCGCCTGACCGACTGGATCAAGTCCGGGGATGCCCTGCTGAACGGCGAAATCGCCAAGCCGAAGATCGCGGTCAACGGCGGCGAGACCGTCACCCTGGCGGCCAAGCAGCAGATCGAGACCGACGCCGTGGCCGAGGACATCCCGCTCACCGTGGTGTACGCCGACGACGACGTGCTGGTGGTCGACAAGCCGGCCGGCCTGGTGGTGCACCCGGGCGCCGGCAATCCGCGCGGCACCTTGGTCAACGCCCTGCTGCATTACGATTCCGCGCTGGCCAACCTGCCGCGCGCCGGCATCGTGCACCGGCTCGACAAGGACACCTCCGGCCTGATGGTGGTGGCGCGCTCGCTACGCGCGCACGCCGGCCTGATCGAACAGCTGTCCTCGCGTGCGGTGCACCGCCAGTACGTGGCGGTGGTGCAGGGTCCGATGGTGGCCGGCAACACCGTCGACGCGCCGATCGACCGCCATCCGCGCGACCGCATCCGCATGGCGGTGGCCAAGGAAGGCGCCGGCCGCGAGGCCATCACCCATTACCGGGTGCGCGAGAAGTTCCGCGCCCACACGGTGGTGGAGTGCCGCCTGGAAACCGGCCGCACGCACCAGATCCGCGTGCACATGGCGTACGTCAAGCATCCGTTGGTCGGCGACCCGCTGTACGGCGGCTCGTTCAAGCTGCCGAAGGCCGCCACCGAAGAGCTGGTGGCCGCCCTGCGCGGTTTCCGCCGCCAGGCCCTGCATGCCGAGAAGCTGTCGTTCGAGCACCCGGTCAGCGGCGAGACCTTGAGCTTCGCCTCGCCTTTGCCGGCCGATATGATCACCTTGATCGACACCCTGCGCGACGACACCCGCCGCTTCAGCGCGGCATGAGCGACATCATCCAGCCCGACTGGCCGGCACCGGCGAACGTCCGGGCCTTCACCACCACCCGCAACGGTCCGGGTGTTTCGCAATTGCCGTATTACCGCTTCAACCTCGGCGCCCGTTGCGGCGACGATCCGGCCGCCGTGCGCCGCAACCGTGCGGCCCTGCGCGCGCAGTACGGATTGCCGGGCGAGCCGCTGTGGCTGCATCAGGTGCATGGCATCGACGTGGTCCGCGACGACGGCCGCCGCGACGAGCCGATGGCCGATGCCGCGGTCACGGCCGATACCGGCTCGGTGCTGGCGGTGCTGACCGCCGACTGTCTGCCGGTGCTGTTCTGCAATCGGGACGGTACCGAGGTGGCCGCCGCGCATGCCGGCTGGCGCGGCTTGGCCGCCGGCGTGCTGGAGGAAACCGTGGCCGCGCTGCGTTCGCCCGGCGCGGACATCATGGCCTGGCTCGGCCCGGCCGCCGGCGCGGCGCGCTATGAAATCGGCGACGAGGTCCGCCAGGCTTTCCTGCGTCACGATGCCGGTTGCGAGGCCGCATTCAGCCCGACCCGCCCGGGCCACTACCTGATCGACATGCCGGCCATCGCGCGGCGGCGTTTGGCCGCGGTCGGCGTCGATCGCGTGTACGGCGGCGAGCTGTGCACCTTGGCCGACATCCGCTTCTATTCGCACCGGCGCGAGCAGCGCACCGGACGCATGGCCAGCGTGATCTGGCTGGCATGAAAAAACCGGCTTGCGCCGGTTTTTTCATGCATCGTGCAGCGGTCCTCAGAAGCTGAAGTCCAGACGGGCGTAGTAATACGCGCCGTTCATGCCGATCGGCGACAGGAAGTCGTACGGGAAGTTGCCGAAGTAATTGATGTCGGCGCTCGACAGGTCCGGGTAGTTGTCGAGCAGGTTGCTGCCGCCCACGGCCACGGCCACCGCCGGGCTGAAGCGGTAGGCCACTTCCGCGTCCAGCTGCCATTCGGCGCCGTAGGTCTGCTGCGGCTCGAAGCCGCCGCCGAAGTTGAACACGCGCGTGGCCGAACCGTGGCGGGTGGCGCGGCCGAGCCAGGACCAGGCCGGGCCCTGCCATTGCGCGCTCAACACGGTGCGGTTGGTCGGCGCGGCGGTGGTCAGCGTGTTGCGCTCCTCCACGCCCACCAGCACGTAGTCCGGGTCGATCGCCAGCAGTTCCGCCGGGGTGGCCTGCAGCGCGCGGATGCGGGTCTGGGCGTAGCTGTAGGCGCCGGTCAGGTTGAGTCGGCCGTTCCAGGCTTCGGTGCCGTAATCCACCACCAGCTCGGCGCCTTTGGTGCGGGTGTCCACGGCGTTGGTGAAGAAGTTCACCGAGGCGATGTCGGTGATGCCGAACTCGTCTTCCAGGAACGTGGCCAGCGCGCCGCCGCCGATGCGTTCGGACACGGTCACGCGGTCGTCGACGTCGATGCGGAAGGCGTCGAGCGAGACGCTCAGGCCGTCCAGCGGGCGGGCGGTCAGGCCGAAGCTGATGTTGCGCGAGGTCTCGGCCTTCAGCGGCTTGGCGCCGAGCGCGCGCGCCACCGGGTCGTCGACGCCGAGCAGACGGACCTGCGACAGCGCGCCGCCGTCGCCGAAGTTGGTGACGGTGAAGCGGTAGCCGGTCTGGCTGAGCGACGGGGCGCGGTAGTTGGTGGACAGCGCGCCGCGCAGGGCGACGGCATCGGTCAGCGCGAAGCGGCCGGCCAGCTTGCCGGTCAGCGCGCCGCCGAAGTCGTTGTAGTCCTCGTAGCGGGCCGAGGCGCTGCCGAACACGCGCTCGCTCAGGTCGCCGCTGAGTTCGGCGTAGGCGCCGAACACGTCGCGCGACAGGTCGACGGCATCGGCCGGGGTCAGGCCGGGGCCGGCCTGCGCGCCCGGGGAACTGCCTGTGTTCGGGCCGGCGGCATACGAGGCCGGATCGCCGGCGCGGGTGCGGTAGCCTTCATTGCGGTATTCCAGGCCGGTGGCGAAGGTCAGATCCTTGCCGCCGAGCGCGACCGCGCGGTTCAGGTCGAGGTTGAGGCTGAGCTGGTCGAATTGGTATTGCGCGAGGTCGAAGTCGGTCGGGCTGGACGCGCCGAGCGAGGGGTTCAGCGATTCGCGCAGGCCGAGGTCGAAGCGGTTCTGGCCCCAGGTCAGGCTGCCGTCCACGTTCCATTCGCCGGCGCGGCCGCGCAGGCCGGTGCTCAGCGAGACGTCGCGGTTGTCGCCCAGGGTCTCCGGGCGGTAGCCGTTCGGGTAGATCGACGGCACGTTGGCGCTGCTGTCGGGGTAGCGGTAGAACGCGGCGCCCACGGAGTCGCGCTGGTTGTAGGTGGCGAAACCGTACCAGGACAGGTTCTCGTTCACGTCCACCGCGCTGTTGACCCACAGGTTCAGGTCTTCGGTCTTCGGGTCGCCGGGGTGGTAGTTGCGGCGGCCGATGGTGGCCAGGTTTTCCGGCGATTGGTTCTCGAAGAACGGCAGTTGGTCCAGACCGGCGCGGTTGGTGGCGTTGCGGTCCTTGTATTCGACGCCGAAGCGCACGAAGCCGGCGTCGCCGATCGGGTTGCCGACGCTGGCGCTGGCGGTCAGGCTCTGGCCGTCGACCAGGGTCTGGTCGCTGGGCTCGAAATCGGTGCGGTGCGCGCCGTAGCTGATGCTGGCCGAGGCGCCTTCGGCGCGCTCGTCGAGGATCACGTTGATGACGCCGGCGATGGCGTCCGAACCGTACTGGGCGCCGGCGCCGTCACGCAGCACTTCGATGCGGGCGATGGCGCTGACCGGGATGGAGTTGAAATCGACCGGGTTGGTGCCCTTGCCGGTCTTGGCTTCCAGGTTGACGATGGCCGAGGTGTGGCGGCGCTTGCCGTTCACCAGCACCAGCACCTGGTCCGGGCTCAGGCCGCGCAGTTGCGCGGCGCGCACGTGGTCGGCGCCGGTGGCGTTGGATTGGCGCGGGAAGTTCAGCGCCGGCAGCAGCACCTGCAGGGCCTGGCCGAGCTCGCCGTTCAGCACGCCGGCCTTGGCCAGGTCCTGGCGGTCCAGCACGTCGATCGGCGAGGCCGATTCCAGCGCGGTGCGTTCTTGGCCGCGCACGCCGGTGACCACGACGTTGTCCAGGGTCTTGGCGTCGGGTGCGGATTGCGCGGCGGCGGTGGCGCTGAGCGCGCCGAGGATGGCGGTGGCCAGCAGGGTATACGCAGGATTCTTCATTCGGGTTCTCGCAGGGTGTGATGGGGAAGGGGTGGCGGTGACGGGGTTGATTCGTCTGCCTGGCCCACTATTGAGACACAGTTTTTTGAAACTGTAAACATCCATCCGCATAAAGAGATATATTAATTGGGCATGCATTCATATCCGAATGGATATATGGAAATCCCCGCGCCTGCGCTACCCTGTGCCATTGCCCGCTCTCTGCCGAACCATGACCGACTCCCGATCCGACGCCAGCCAACCCCGCCGCCAACTCCATGTCGGGCATGCCGCCGCCGTCTGCGTCGGCATGGTGATCGGGGCCGGGATTTTCCGCACCTCGCCGGAAGTGGCCGCGCATCTCGACGGCACCGGCACCTTATTGCTGGCGTGGGCCATCGGCGGCGTGCTGTCCTTGATCGGCGCCCTGTGCTTCGCGGAAATGGCCTCGGCCTTCCCCGACACCGGCGGCGACTACCATTTCCTGCGCCTGGCCTACGGTCAGCGCATGGCGGTGCTGTTCGCCTGGTCGCGTTTCGCGGTCATCCACACCGGCTCCATCGCGCTGCTGGCCTTCGTGTTCGGCGACTACCTGAACCAGCTGGTGCCGCTGGGCGCCTACGGCAGCCCGATATTCGGCAGCCTGTTGATCCTGGCCTTGGTGGCGCTCAACCTGCGCGGGGTGTCGGTCGGCGTCGGTGCGCAGTTCCTGTTGATGCTGCTGGTGTTGGCCGGCCTGGTGGTGGTCGGCTTGGCCGGCGTACGCCTGGCGGCATCCGGTTTCGTGCCGCCCGTTGCGGCGGCGGCGCCGGCGGCCTTGAGCTTGGCCGGTTTCGGCCAAGCCATGGTGTTCGTGTTGCTGGCCTACGGCGGCTGGAGCGATGCGGCCACGCTCTCGGCGGAAATGCGCGATCCCCGGCGCGGCATGCCCTTGGCGCTGGCCGGCGGCTTGGCCACGGTGTTCGCGCTGTATCTGTGGGTGAACTGGGCGTATCTGCAGGGGTTGGGCTTCGCCGGCTTGGCCGAAAGCGATGCCCCGGCCGCCGACCTGATGCGCGTGGCCTTCGGTCGCCCGGGCGAAGTGCTGATCGTCGGCATCGTCGCCATCACCTCGATCAGCGTGATGAACGCGCTGCTGCTGGCCGGTTCGCGCACCACCTACGCCACCGCGCGCGATTTGCAGGCCTTGGGCGACATCGGCCGTTGGGACGGCGAGAAGGGCGTTCCGCGCGGCGCCTTGCTGGCCATGGCGGCGGTTTCGATCGGCCTGGTCGGTTTCGGCACCTTGGCCCGCGGCGGCTTCTCGACCATGGTCGATTACCTGTCGCCGGTGTACTGGTTCTTCCTGATGTTGAGCGCGGTGGCGGTCATCGTGCTGCGCCGGCGCTATCCGGATGTGCCGCGGCCGTTCACGGTGCCTTGGTATCCGGTGCTGCCGCTGCTGTTCGCCGGCTCCTGCGGCTACCTGTTCTATTCCAGCCTGGCCTACGTCAAGTCCGGCGCCATCGCCGGGGTCGGTGTGATCGTGCTCGGCGCGGTGCTGCTCTGGCCCTTGATGCACTGGCACGGCCGCCGCAAGGCATAGGCTGTCCCGGTGCTGAACGGCGGCGCTTGAACGCGCCGGCGGCCGCCCTCATTTAGGTTGCAGGCGCCCGAGGCGCACACTGACCGAATGGGGAGACACCATGCGTATCGATAAATTCACCAGCAAGTTCCAGCAGGCCCTGAGCGACGCCCAGAGCCTGGCCGTGGGCCGCGACCACAGCCTGATCGAACCGGCGCATCTGCTGCAGGCGCTACTCGAGCAGACCGGCGGCAACAGCGCGCCGCTGCTGCGCCAGGCCGGGGTCAACCTGCCGGTGCTCAAGCAGAAGCTGGCCGAGGCGCTCGCGCAGCTGCCGAAAGTGGCCGGCCAAGACGGCCAGGTCTCGCTCGGCAACGAGTTGGCGCGCCTGCTCAACCAGACCGACAAGCTCGCGCAGCAGGCCGGCGACCAGTTCATCGCCAGCGAATGGTTCCTGCTGGCGGCGGCTTCCGATGCCGGCCCGGCCGGCCGCGCGCTGAAGGCCGCCGGCGGCGAGAAGGGCAAGATCGAACAGGCCATCCAGGCCCTGCGCGGCGGCGAGACCGTGACCGACGCCAATGCCGAGGAGAACCGGCAGGCGCTGGAGAAGTACTGCCTCGACCTGACCGCGCGCGCCGAATCCGGCAAGCTCGACCCGGTCATCGGCCGCGACGAGGAGATCCGCCGCACCATCCAGGTGCTGCAGCGGCGCACCAAGAACAATCCGGTGCTGATCGGCGAGCCCGGCGTCGGCAAGACCGCCATCGTCGAAGGCCTGGCCCAGCGCATCGTCGACAACGAAGTGCCGGAAGGCCTGCGCGGCCGCCGCGTGCTGGCGCTCGACATGGGCGCGCTGATCGCCGGCGCCAAGTTCCGCGGCGAGTTCGAGGAGCGCCTGAAAGCGGTGCTCAACGATTTGTCCAAGCAGGAAGGCAACGTCATCCTGTTCATCGACGAGCTGCACACCATGGTCGGCGCCGGCAAGGGCGAGGGCGCCATGGACGCCGGTAACATGCTGAAGCCGGCGCTGGCGCGGGGCGAACTGCACTGCATCGGCGCCACCACGCTCGACGAATACCGCCAGTACGTGGAGAAGGATGCCGCGCTCGAACGGCGCTTCCAGAAGGTGCTGGTCGGCGAGCCCTCGGTCGAGGACACCATCGCCATCCTGCGCGGCCTGAAGGAACGCTATGCCGTGCATCACGGCGTCGAGATCACCGATCCGGCCATCGTGGCCGCGGCCACGCTGTCGCACCGCTACATCGCCGACCGCCAGCTGCCGGACAAGGCCATCGACCTGATGGACGAGGCCGCCTCGCGTATCCGCATGGAAATCGACTCCAAACCCGAAGAGATGGACCGCATGGAGCGCCGCCTGATCCAGCTCAAGATCCAGCGCGAGGCGCTGAAGAAGGAGAAGGACCGCGAATCCAAGCAGCGCCTGGACGACCTGGAGCAGGAAATCGACAAGCTCGAGCGCGAATTCAGCGACCTGGAGGAAGTCTGGAAGGCCGAGAAGGCCACCCTGACCGGCGCCACCCGCATCAAGGAGCAGTTGGAGCAGGCGCGTCTGGAGCTGGATGCCGCCCAACGCAAGCAGGACATCGCGCTGATGAGCGAGATCCAGTACGGCCGCATTCCCGAGCTGGAGAAGCAGCTGCAGGCCGCGCAGGCCGTGGAAAGCCGCGGCTTCACCCTGTTGCAGGACAAGGTCACCGCCGAGGAGATCGCCGAGGTGGTGTCGCGCTGGACCGGCATCCCGGTCAGCAAGATGCTGGAAGGCGAGCGCGAGAAGCTGCTGCGCATGGAGGACGAGCTGCACCGGCAGGTCATCGGCCAGCATGAGGCGGTGACCGCGGTCTCGGCCGCCATCCGCCGTTCGCGCGCCGGCTTAAGCGATCCGAACCGGCCGAACGGCTCGTTCCTGTTCCTGGGTCCGACCGGCGTCGGCAAGACCGAGCTGTGCAAGTCGCTGGCCGGCTTCCTGTTCG
>CAZRXZ010000015.1:0-8470 GCA_964604095.1 uncultured Arenimonas sp.
CGATCCGCAGGCGGTCGCCGATGTCGCTGAACAGCATCACCCGGTTCACCAGCCGATCGCGCTCGTCGAAGATGTCGTTGGCGTGCACCAGGCAGAGGATCTGGCTGCCGTCCGGGCGGCGGAAGGTGGTCTCGAACGCGGCGCTGCCGGAGGACCGGCCGATCTCGGCTTCCGACAGCAAGTCGGTCAGCAAGGTCCCGCGCAGGCCGTCGGCGCGCGCGAACAGGGTTTCGGCCGCGGCGTTGCAATCCTCCACCACGCCGCGGGCGTTCAGCAGCACGAAGGCCTCGCTGGTGGCCGACAGGATCGAGCGGATGCGCTCCTGCGCCGACAGCAGGCGTTGACCGAGCCGTCCGAACAGCAGGCTGATCACCATCAAGGCCAGGCTGACCAGTGCCACCACCAGGGACAGGTGGTAGGGGTCGGCGTACTGCCCGAGCGCGCCGCGCGCGGTGCCGATATCGATGAAGCGGGCCGCCTCCATCGCGATGTAGTGCATCGCCGAGATGGCGCCGCCGAGGATCACGCCGCCGACCAGGGACGGAATCCAGTGCGAACGCCGGGCATCGAGGCGCATCAGGCGCGCGCGCGCGAACACCGCCAGCGCCGCCAGCGCGAACGCCGCCAGCAGCGAGAGCAGGAACAGGCCGGCGTCGTAGCGGATGATGCCGTCGATGCGCATGGCGGCCATGCCCGCGTAATGCATGCCGCCGACGCCGAGCGCGACCATCAAGGACGCGAACAGACGGCGTGCGACGCTGGCGTCATGGCGCACCCCGACGGCCAGCGCGACGCCGGCGGCCAGAACGCCCGGCAGCATCGACAGTGCGGTCAACCAGGGGTCGTAGGCGATGCCGCACTCCAGACGGTAGGCCATCATGCCGATGAAATGCATCGACCAGATGCCGATGCCGAGCACCAGGGCCCCGAACGGCAGCCAGAGGTTGCGGTAGCCGCGTGCGGCGAAGCGCCCGGCCATCTCGAAGGCGAAGAACGAGGCCGCGACCGCGGTCATCACCGAGGCCGCCACATAGCCCGGCGCGTATTGCCCCTGGAATACGGGCAAGGCGCGCGTGGCTTCGTTCAGGAAATACTCATGCACCCATTCCATGGCCGCCCCTTTGCGGTTCCACGACGCATACTACGGATCCCCTTTCCGGCACTATACCGCAAGCCGCGGCCCATGGCATGACCAATGGCACGCGAAACCGACGCCCCGGAAACCGACAATGACTGGTCAGTCCCAACGAGCCGTCCCGCATGCACATCGCCCCCGCTTCCTTCGCCATCGGCCTGCTGGCCTCCAGCCTGTCGGCCGCCGTGTCGGGCCAAGACCTGCCGCGCACCGCCGTGCCGCGCATCGAAGGCGCGATGCAGGCCGACGGCGTGCTCGACGAACCGTTCTGGCAGCAGGCGGCGACCACCGAGCTGCCCTACGAAACCAGCCCCGGCGAGAACACGCCGGCCGGCGCGCAGACCACGGTCTTGATCGCCGACTCCGGCAAGAGCCTGCGCATCGCGTTCAAGGCCCGGGACCCGGATGTATCGAAGATCCTGGCGCCGTTGCGCGACCGCGACAGCGCCTACCAGGACGATTTCGTCGGTATCCGCCTGGACAGCTTCGACAAACAGCAGCGCGCGTACCAATTCTTCGTCAGCGCCGGCGGCGTGCAGATGGACCTGACCTACGACGAGTCCAACAAGGACGAGGACGACTCCTGGGACGCGATCTGGAACTCCGGTGCCGTGCTCGGCAGCGACGGCTACACGGTGGAGATGGAAATCCCCTATGCCAGCCTGAAGTTCAAGCACGGCACCGTGGACCAGCAGTGGAGCGCGCAGTTCCTGCGCATCCGCCCGCGCGAACGCCGCTTCGTGTACTCCAGCAACCCGGACGACCGCAACAACCCCTGCGACCTGTGCCAGCAGCACAAGCTTACCGGCTTCGCGCACGCCGACCCGGGGCGCGGCCTGCTGCTCAACCCGACCCTGACCGCCGGTTACGGCCAGTTCCGCGACCAGCCGGGGCAGGCCTTCACCGGCACCGGCACCGACGTCGATTTCGGACTCGACCTCAGCTGGTCGCCCTCGCCCAGCAACAGCCTGAGCCTGACCTACAACCCGGACTTCTCGCAGATCGAGATCGACGGCGCGCAACTGGCGGTGAACACCAGCTTCGCCCTGTTCTTTCCGGAGAAGCGGCCGTTCTTCCTGGAAAGCGCCGATTTCTTCAACAGCCCGACGCAACTGGTCTATACCCGCAACATCGCCGACCCGGACTACGGCGTACGCGCCACCGGCCGGCAGGGCGACCACACCTACGGCCTGTTCGGCGCCGAGGACGTGATCACCAACGTGCTGCGGCCCGGCCCTTACGGCTCGCGCTTCGGCAGCATCGAAGGCGGCTCCACCGACTGGGTCGGCACCTACCGCTACGCGCTCGACAGCACCTCGCATGTCGGCGGCATGGTCACGCACCGCAGCGGCGACGGCTACCACAACACCCTGGTCGACCTGGACGGCCGCTGGCAGCGCGGCGCGCATACCGTGCTGGCGCAGTTCATGCACTCCGGCACCGAAGACCCGCTGGGCTACTCCGCCAGCCCGTTCGACGGCAACGCCTTCCTGGTGAACTACGAGTACCAGGACCGCCAGAAATCCTTCAACATCGGCAAGCGCCGCCACGACCCCGGCTTCCGCGCCGACATGGGCTTCGTCGGCCAGGTCGACTACGAGCGCTGGGTGGTCGGCGGCAGCTACCGCTGGTATCCGAAAGACAGCTTCTTCAGCCAGATCCGCATCAACGGCGACTGGGACATCACCCACCAGATCAGCGTGGAGCGCATGATGGAGCGCGAGATCGAGGGCTACCTCAGCGCCCGCGGCCGGATGCAGAGCTACATGGAGTTCGGCGGCCTGACCCGCAGGCGCTTCTGGGAAGGAACCTATTACGACGAGACCTTCTTCACGGCGTATGCCGAATTCATCCCGGGCAAATCCTGGCAATATTCCCTGAGCGCGCGCGACGGCGACCAGATCGACTTCCGCAACGACGCGCTGGGACGCATCCGCAGCATCGAGGCCGGCGTCACCGGCACCTTCGTGGAGCGCGGCAGCCTGCAACTGACCTACATCGACGAGGCCCTGCGCCGGGACGGCGGCACGGTGTACCACGCGCGCCTGCTCGACACCCGTCTGTCCTGGCAGTTCAACCTGCGCCAGCGCCTGCGCCTGGCGGTACAGACCGGCCGCACCGATTTCGACCTGCTGCTGAACCCGGGCATGGGCGACAGCGAGCTGTCGGACATCGGCACCCAGCTGGTGTACTCGTACAAGATCGACCCGCGTACCGTGTTCTACGCCGGCTACAGCGACAGCTACATCGGCAGCGACAGCGTGGACAGCTTCCAGAACGGCCGCTCGCTGTTCCTGAAGCTCGGCTACGCCTGGCAGCCCTGAGGCACCGGCGCGGCGGCATGCCGCCGCGTTCAGCCGCTGTCATGCCAAGGTCATCGCATTCGGCGATAATGGCAGACGCCATCCGCCGTCATGAGTACCGACATGAACCTGCTCCGCCCCGCCCTCGCCGCCGCCCTGTTGGGTCTGGCCTCCCCGCAACTGCTGGCCTGGGGCCAAACCGGACACCGGGCCGTGGCCCTGATCGCGGAACGCCATCTCTCGGCCGAAGCCGTACGCAAGGCCGAAGCCTTGCTGGACGGCCACAGCCTGTCGGAAGTCTCGACCTGGGCCGATGAAATCCGCTCCGAACCCAAGACCTACGGCTACTCGTTCGCCTGGCATTACACCACCTGGAACGACGGCGACGAAGCCTTCCACGCCGGCCATGAAAGCAAGGACAGCGGCTTCCTGCTCAGCCAGGTCGAACGCCAGCTCGCCATCCTGAAGGACGCCAAGGCCTCCAAGGCCGACAAAGCCCAGGCGCTGAAGTTCACCGTGCACCTGATCGGCGACCTGCACCAGCCGATGCACGTGGGCGGCGGCGGCGACCAAGGCGGCAATTTCTGCAAGGTCACCTGGCACGGCAAGCCCAGCAACCTGCACGCGGTCTGGGATTCGGAAATCATCGGCCAGACCGAACTGAGCTTCACCGAGCTGGCCGACTTCGCCAGCGCCGGCCGCAGCCCGGCGCAGACCGCGGCCTGGCAGGCCGGCACGCCGCGCGACTGGGCCGCGGAATCGCGTAAATTGCGCGCCCAAGCCTATCCGCCGGAAGTGGTGGCGCCGACCGCGCCGGTCAGCCTGCTCACCTACTGCCAGCGCAACGTGGCGCCGGAGGCGATGCCGAAACTGGGCTACGAATACAGCTACCGCTTCCTGCCGGCGGTGCATGAGCGCATCTATCTGGGCGGCGTGCGTCTGGCCCGCCTGCTGGAGCAGGCGCTGTAAGCCGCGCCGGAGCGCCTACAGCGTTTCGGCGAACAAGGCCAGGGTGCGTTGCCAGGCCAGCCGCGCGGCCGTCTCGTCGTAGCGGCCGGCGTTGCTGTCGTTGTGGAAGGCGTGCTGCGTGCCCTCGTACAGATAGCTCCGGTAGCGCACGCCGGCGGCCTTCAGGGCGTTCTCGAAGGCGTCGCGGCCGGCGTTGATGCGTTCGTCGACGCCGGCGTAATGCAGCTGCAGGCGGGCCTTGATCTGCGGCACCAGCAGCAGCTCGGGCGCCATGCCGTAAAAGCAGACCGCCGCATCCAGGTCCGGCGCGAACACCGCCAGCTGGTTCACCATCGCCCCGCCCCAGCAGAAACCCACGGTGCCGAGCCGGCCGCTGCTGTCGGGCAAGGCCTTCAGATACGCCAAGGCCGCCAGGCCGTTCTCGATGCTGTCGGCGCGGTCGAGCTTGGGAAACAGCGCGCGGGCCGCGTCTTCATCGGCCGGCGTGCCGCCGAGCGGGCTCAGGAAATCCAGCGCCAGCGCGTTGTAGCCGGCCAATGCGACCCGGCGCGCGACGTCGCGGATGTGCGGATTCAGGCCGCGGTTCTCGTGGATGACCAGCACCGCGCCGCGCCGGCCGCCGGCCTTGGGCCGGCTCAGATAGCCGCGCAATGCGCCGTTGGGGCCGTCGAAACTCACCTCGCCGGACGCCAACCGGGCATCCTCCGGCGCCGTCTGCGCGGCGTGCGCGTAATTGTTCTCCAGCACCGGCAGCAGCGCATAGGCCGCGGCGGTGCCGCCGGCCAGCGTGCTCAGGCGCTTCAGGAAATCGCGCCGGTCCAGCGGCGCGTGCGTGTATTCGTCGTACAGGTCGATGATCGGCTGCGGCAGTGCGGGTTTATCCGGGCTCATGGCGGACCTCCTCGTTTCAGCTGTTCCAGCACCGCGGCGTCTACCGAACGGATGTGCAGGTCGCGCTGCGGGAACGGGATCTCGATGCCGGCGTCGCGCAGCGCGTCGTGGATGGCGACCGCCATCGCGCTGCGCACGAACACCGCATCGTCGTAGTTGTCGGTCCAGGCGCGCACGCTGAATTCCAGGGCGCTCTGTCCGAAGCCGCTGAACACCACGGTCGGCCCCGGATTGCGGGTGATGCCCGGCGTGCGCACGGCGACCGCTTCGAGGATCTCCAGCACCCGCTTCGGGTCGCTGCCGTAGGCGGCCCCGACCGGGATGTCGATGCGGCGCTTGTCGCTGCTGAGCGTCCAGTTCACCATCTTCTCCGACAGCAGCATGCCGTTCGGCACGATCACGTCGGCGCCCTCGAAGGTGGTCAGGGTGGTGGCGCGCATGCCGATCTCGCGCACCTTGCCGATGGTGCCGGACACCTCGGCGATGTCGCCCGGCTGCACCGGGCGCTCGACCATCAGGATCAGGCCGGACACGAAGTTCTTGACCACGTCCTGCAGGCCCAGGCCGATGCCGACGCTGAGCGCGCCGAGCACGATGGCCAGCTGCGAGATGTGGAAGCCGGCCGCGGCCAGCGCCAGCAGCAGGCCGAAGATCAGCAGCGCATAGTACGACAGCGAAGACACACTGTTGGCCACGCCGCGCGGCAGGTCCACGTTCGGCAGGATGTCCTCCGAGAGCACGCTGCGCAGGGTCCTGGCCAGCCAGAACGACAGATACACCGAAATCGCGAACAGCACGATGCCGCCCAAGGTGACCGACAGGCTGCCGTACCCGATGGCGAACGACGACAGGGTGCCGGCCCATGCCAGCAGCGGCCGCAGCACGCGGAAGCCGTCCAGCGTGCCGAACACCCAGGACAGCGCCAACGCCAGGTTGAACAGATGCGAGACCACCTGCACCAGGCCGCCGGCGCGTTGGGTATGCGACTTCAGGCGCTCCATGGTGGCGCGCAGCAGCAGGCGGGTGAAGGCCCGAACCACGGTGCCGACCGCGAACAGGAACAGGCCCAGATAGGCGCTGTTGAGGGTGGCGTCGGTCAGCATCGCCGCGAGGGTGACGTTGCCGGCCAGGTTGGCGCCGATGGCGAGCGCCATGATGCCCAAGCCCAGCGACGCCATCGCGCGCATGCCCAGCAGCAGGCGCGAACGCTGTACGCGCAGGCGCTGCACCGTGCGGTACAGCAACCAAGCCAATGCCGCCAGCATCAGCACGTCGTTGGCCAACAGCACCAGCCGGAACGCCAGCGGCAGATTGGCGATGGCCTGCCCGAACAGGTTGATCAGGAAGAACACCGCGGTCAGGTACATCCAGTGCCCGACATGCTCCAGCAGGCGCTTGGGCTGCAGACGCATCACCGGCAGCCAGGCCATGATCAACAGCAGTTTCAGGCGCAGCACCGGGCCGTCGATCTGCAGCAGCAGCAGGCCCAGGATGCTGAGCAGCAGCCAGGCCGATATCGGACGGGTCAGGGTCTTGCGGTAATCCGCCAAGGGCGCGCCTTCGGCCATGGCCTGCTTGGCGCGGCGGCTCAGCCACAGGAACAGCGGCAACATCAGCAGCGACAGCGCCAGGAAGGCCTGCGTACGGCTACGCGTGACCCGGTCGTACTCGCGCACGAAGGCCAGCTCCGCCGTCACGCCGTCGCTGAACCCGTTGCCGCTCTCGGTCTTGCCCGGCGGCGCCGACAGGGCGGAAACCAGGGGTTCGGAATCGAAACGCCAGAGCCCGCGGTCGACCGCCGCGATGCGGCCGCGGACTTCGCGCAGGCCGCGCGCGACCCGGCTCTGCAGCACGCCGGCCTCGTACCCGGCATCGAGCAGGCGCGACAGCGGCGCGGACACCGCGCGCTCGCCCTGCCCGAACTGCAGCAGCAGGTCGTCGATCCGGCGCTGCATGGCCGGCACCAGCAGCTCGCCGGACTCGCTGCGCGTGCGCGACCAGATCTCGCGCATCTGCGCCAGTTGCGCGGCGTCTTCCGACAGCGGCCGGGCCGTAACCTGCAGGTCGTCCTGCCAGGCGGCCAGTTCGCGGTCGAGGAACAGCAGATGCCGCTCCAGGGCCGACAGCACCGAAATCGGCTGGGACTGCAGCCGCGCCGGCGAGGTCTTGCGGATGAGCGCCTCGGCGTTGCGCTTGATCGTCGCCAGTTCGTTGCGGCGCGCGTCCAGCCCGCGCACGGCGTCGCTGCGCTCGATGATGTCCTGCAGCAGGCGCTGGCCGCGCTCGATGCGCTGCGGCACCGCGGCGATGGCGATGGTCTCGGGCTCCGTCGGCGCTTCCGCCGCGGCCGGACCGGCCTTGCCCGTGCCCAGGCCGGGAATCTGCGCCGTGGCCGCCAGGGGCCACAACAGGATCAGGCACAGGATTCGACGCAGCACGGGCATGGCAGGACTCCGGTTCAGGGTTGCAGGGGTTTGCGCGGCAGGGGCTCGTCACGCATCGCGGCCAGATAGGCCAGGCTCGCCACCACCACCGCCGACTGGCGCAGGTCCTCGGCCTGCACATGGTCCAGTCCGTCCAGGTGCGTGTGGTGCACGTGCGTGAAGTAGTCGAGGTTGTCCTGCACGAACTGGAAGCCCGGGATGCCGACGCGGTCGAAGGAGACGTGGTCGGTGCTGCCGGTGTTGCGGTTGGTGACCGTGGTCACGCCGATGTCGGCCAGCGGCGCGATCCACTGCCGGAACACCTCGGCCGCGGCCAGGTTCTCCTGCGCGTAGATGCCGCGGATGCGGCCGCCGCCGTTGTCGTAGTTGAAGTAGGCCGAGACCTTGCCGTGCGCCGGCTTGAGCACCGGCGGCAACGGATTGTCCTGCAGCGAACGCGGCAGGTCCTTCAGTTTCGGGTCGGCCGGCGCCGGCAGCGCGGCGAAATGCCGCTCCACATAGGCGGCCGAGCCCAGCAGGCCCTGCTCTTCGGCGCTCCACAGCCCGATGCGGATGGTGCGCTTGGGCTTCAGGCCGGTGGCCTTCAGGATGCGCATGGCCTCCATCATCACCGCCACGCCGGCGGCGTTGTCGGCGGCGCCGGTGCCGCCGTGCCAGGAATCCAGGTGCGCGCCGATGATCACCACTTCGTCCTTCTTGCCGTGGCCGGGCAGCTCGGCCACGGTGTT
>CAZRXZ010000015.1:8570-10340 GCA_964604095.1 uncultured Arenimonas sp.
GTCCAGGCCTTGGGCAGGGCGCTCAGGGTGAACTGCCGCGGCGCGGTCATGTGCACCGCGGCCGATTGGTATTCCCAGCCGCGGCCGAACGGACCGAAGGCCTCCAGTCGGGCGTTGCTCAGCCCCCAATCGGCCAGTTGCCTGCGGGTCCATTCGTTGGCGGCATCCATCTGCGGCGAGTTGGTCAGGCGCGGACCGATGCGCTCGGTCAGGGCCGTCACCGTGTCCATCACCTTCGAGTTGTTGAAGCCCTCCTGGCGGATGCGGCCCAAGGCGGCGTAATCGATGTATTCGGCGGCGGATGCCGCGCCGGCCAAGCCGAGCAGCAATAAGGCGGTGAAGGAACGGTTCATGGCAATCGGGGATGCTCTCTCGTGGTGTTGTCGGACAGGGTCTGCGCCCTCATCCGATTATAGCCCGAGCGCAAGCGCGTTCAGGCGCCCGTCTTCAGCAGATCCGGGAAGAATTGCCGCAGGCGCGCGGCCTTCGGCGCCGACACGGCGCGGATATAGGGTTGCTGCGGATTGCGCGCGGCGTAATCGCGGTGATAGGGCTCGGCCGGGTGGAAGACCTGCCCCGGCTCGACGGTGGTGGCGATCGGCGCCAGGAACACGCCGGCTTCGGATAGCTGGCGGATGTAGGACTCGGCGCAGGCCTGCTGCGCCGCATCCTGCGGGAAGATGGCCGAGCGGTATTGGCTGCCGATGTCGTGGCCTTGGCGGTCGCGCTGGGTGGCGTCGTGCGCCGCCGCGAAGAACACCCGCAGCAAGGTGCCGAACGCGATGCGCGCCGGATCGTAGACGATGCGGATGGCTTCGGCGTGCCCGGTGGCGCCGGTGCAGACCGCCTCGTAATTGGCGCGCAAGGCGTGGCCGCCGGCATAGCCGGGCTCGACCGAACGCACGCCGTCGAGCTGGGCGAACACCGCCTCGGTGCACCAGAAGCAGCCGCCGGCCAGCACCGCCACGCCGGCATCGGGTTCGGCCGCCAACGCCGGTGCCGGCAGGCGGTCCGGCGCAACGGAAAGGTTCAGGCCGGGGATGGTGCACTGGCGCATGGCAATACTCCGTTCGGATTCACGCCATTTTGCCGGCTTTGGGTTATGGTGGCGTGAATACCGGAGAACGCGCATGCCTGACACACGGGTACCCGCCATCCCCGCTTCGCAAATCACCCCCGAAGCGGTCTACCGCCGCCGGCGCGAGCTGATCGGCGTCGGCTTGGCCAGCCCCCTGCTGGCCTTGGCCGGCTGCAGCGAGGCCAAGGCGCCCCTGGCGCCGAACCTGCCGAAGGACAGCCCGGACGGTTTCCGCACCAACGATGTGCAGACCCGCTTCGCGGACGCGTCCAGCTACAACAACTTCTACGAATTCGGCACCGGCAAGGCCGATCCGGCCAAGACCGCACACACCCTGCGCACCAAACCCTGGGTGCTGGTGGTCGGCGGCGAAGCCGAGATCACCGGCGGCTTCCACCTGGAGCACCTGATCAAGGAGCAGCGCATCGAAGACCGCATCTACCGCCTGCGCTGCGTGGAGGGCTGGTCGATGGTCATCCCCTGGCAGGGCATTCCCTTGGCCGCGCTGCTGAAACGCTTCAAGCCGACCTCCAAGGCCAAATACGTGGCGTTCACCACCTTGGCCGACTACGAGCAGATGCCGGGCATGGCCTACAACAGCATCGACTGGCCTTACCGCGAGGGCCTGCGCATCGACGAGGCCATGCACCCGCTGACCCTGCTGGCCACCGGCATGTACGGCAAGCCGTTGC
>CAZRXZ010000016.1:0-1393 GCA_964604095.1 uncultured Arenimonas sp.
CGGCGTCCTCGATGCGGTGCTTGCGCTCCTTGAGCTCGACCTCGGTGGCCGCGCCGACCTTGATCACGGCCACGCCGCCGGCCAGCTTGGCCACGCGTTCCTGCAGCTTCTCGCGGTCGTAATCGGACGAGGTCTCTTCGATCTGGGCCTTGATCTGCTTGATGCGGGCCTGGATGCCGTCGGCTTCGCCGGCGCCGTCGATGATGGTGGTGTTCTCCTTCGAGACCTGCACCTTCTTGGCGCGGCCGAGGTCCTTGATGGTGGCCTTGTCGAGCGACAGGCCCACTTCCTCGGAGATCACGGTGCCGCCGGTCAGGATGGCCATGTCTTCCAGCATCGCCTTGCGGCGGTCGCCGAAGCCCGGGGCCTTGACGGCGCAGACCTTGACGATGCCGCGGATGGTGTTGACCACCAGCGTGGCCAGGGCTTCGCCTTCCACTTCCTCGGCCACGATCAGCAGCGGCTTGCCGGCCTTGGCCACGGCTTCCAGCACCGGCAGCAGGTCGCGCACGTTGGAGATCTTCTTGTCGAACAGCAGGATGAACGGATCATCCAGCTCGGCCGACATCGACTGCTGGTTGTTGACGAAGTACGGCGACAGGTAGCCGCGGTCGAACTGCATGCCTTCGACCACGTCCAGTTCGTTCTCCAGGCCCGAACCTTCCTCCACGGTGATCACGCCTTCCTTGCCGACCTTGTCCATGGCCTTGGCGATCAGCTCGCCGATGTTGTGGTCGGAGTTGGCCGAGATCGAACCGACCTGGGCGATTTCCTTGCTGGTGGCGCAGGGCTTGGACAGCTTCTTCAGCTCCTCGACCACGGCGGTCACGGACTTGTCCATGCCGCGCTTCAGGTCCATCGGGTTCATGCCGGCGGCCACGGCCTTCATGCCTTCGCGGATCATGGCCTGGGCCAGCACGGTGGCGGTGGTGGTGCCGTCGCCGGCGATGTCGGCGGTCTTGCTGGCGACTTCCTTCACCATCTGCGCGCCCATGTTCTCGAACTTGTCGGCCAATTCGATTTCCTTGGCCACGGACACGCCGTCCTTGGTGATGGTCGGGGCGCCGAAGCTCTTGTCGAGCACGACGTTGCGGCCTTTCGGGCCGAGGGTGGCCTTGACGGCGTTGGCCAGGATGTTGACGCCTTTCACCATGCGGGCGCGGGCGTCTTCGCCGAAGCGGATGTCTTTAGCTGCCATGTTTCAGTTCCTTCAGAAAATTGTGTGGTACCGACCGGCGCGGCGCGCCGGTCGCATCGGATTTCGGCGCGGGATCAACCCAGGACGGCGAGGATGTCGTCTTCCTTCACCACCAGGATCTCGGTGCCGTCGAGCTTGATTTCGGTGCCGGCGTATTTGCCGAACAGGACCTTGTCGCCCACTTTGACTTTCGGC
>CAZRXZ010000016.1:1493-10167 GCA_964604095.1 uncultured Arenimonas sp.
TTCGGTGCCGGCGTATTTGCCGAACAGGACCTTGTCGCCCACTTTGACTTTCGGCGCGCGCACGCTGCCGTTGTCCAGCGGCTTGCCTTCACCCACGGCCAACACTTCGCCTTTCACCGGCTTTTCGGTCGCCGAGTCCGGGATGACGATGCCGCCGGCGGACATTTTTTCTTCTTCCATGCGTTTGATGACAACGCGGTCAAACAGAGGCTTGATGTTCATAATTTACCTTTGTGTTTTAGAACAATGGGTTAGGTCAATACCCAGCGGGGCGGCTAGCACTCATCCGCAGAGAGTGCCAAATTCTACGCGAAAACCGACCGCTCGGGCTGGTTTCCCATTTAAGGGCCGAAATTTCCGATTTCAAGGGGCCACCCGCGGCGCGCCCTGAGCGACCGGCCTGAACCGGGATTCACCCGGCGCGGGCCGACGCTGGGTTAGACTGCTGTCCTTGGCCGCGGCCCGCGGCGCCCCACCTCCCGTTCCGATGAAAAACTCCCTGTTCGCGCCCCTGCTTGCCCTTTTGCTGCTGTTGCCGGCGCCTGCCTCGGCGCAGCCGGCCGGCCTCGACGACCTGTTGCCGATCGACACCGCCTACCCGCTGTCGGTGACCCGGCTGTCGGAAACCCGCATCGAAGTGCGTTGGGCCATCGCCGACGGCTATTACCTGTACAAACACCGGATGGGCGCCGACGCCCCGAATGCCGGCATCGTCCTGCAACCGCTGCAGTTGCCGCCGGGCAAGGCCTACCGCGACGAATTCTTCGGCGATGTCGAGACCTACCGCCAGGAAGTGGCCGCGGTGCTGGCGCTGGACAACCCGCAGGGCCTGGGCTACGTCGAATTCACCCTGAAATACCAAGGCTGCGCCGACATCGGCATCTGCTATCCGCCGCAGAAAAAACGCGTGCGCGTGCCGCTGACCGACGCCGCGGCGTCCGGCCCGGCCGACCCGCTGGGCCTGAAAGCCGGCGGCGCCGATGCCCTACCCGAAGACCAGGCGTTCCAGGTGGAGCTGATCGCCGGCGCGCCGGACGCGCTGATGGCGCGACTGACCCCGGCCGAAGGCTATTACCTGTACCGAGACAAGCTCGCGTTCTCGCTGCCGGGCGCCGGCGCCATCGCCTTGGGCGCCGCGCGCCTGCCGGAACCGGTCTGGTACCCGGACCCCGAGTTCGGCACCGTGCCGGTGTACTTCACGCCCATCGAATTCGGCATCCCGCTGCAACGCCGCGACACCGCCGCGGCCACGCTGGACGTGCGCGTGGACTTCCAGGGCTGCAAGGAAAACGGCCTGTGCTATCCGCCGATGCAACGCACGCTCCAGGTGGCGGTGCCGGCCGGCGGCCAGGTCAACGCCGCCGCGGCCGAAGGCGCGGACACCGGCGTATCCGAACTGGCGCGCTGGCTGCCGGCGCTGTTGCTGGCCCTGCTCGGCGGCCTGATCCTGAACCTGATGCCCTGCGTGCTGCCGGTGCTGTCGTTCAAGGCCATGGCGCTGGCCAAGGCCAACACGCCCGGCCACGCCCGTAGCCACGCGCTGTGGTACACCGCCGGTGTCATGGTCAGTTTCGCCGCCCTGGGCGCCGCCGTGTTGGCACTGCGCGGCGCCGGCCAGGCGCTGGGCTGGGGCTTCCAGCTGCAGCAGCCGCTGGTGGTCGGCGCCTTGGCGCTGTTGATGTTCGCCATCGGCCTGATGATGTCGGGCCTGTACAACTGGGGCTCGGGCTTTGCCGGCATGGGCCAGTCGCTGACCGAGAAATCCGGCCCGGCCGGCGATTTCTTCACCGGCGTGCTGGCGGTGGTGGTGGCCAGCCCCTGCACCGCGCCGTTCATGGGCAGCGCGCTGGCCTTCGCGTTCACCGCGCACTGGCTGCTGGCGCTGTCGGTATTCCTGGCGCTCGGCTTGGGCTTGGCCCTGCCGTTCCTGCTGATCGGCTTCGTGCCGGCCTTGGCCACGCGCCTGCCCAAACCCGGCGCCTGGATGGATACGCTCAAACACTGGCTGGCGTATCCGATGTACCTGACCGCGGTCTGGCTGGCCTGGGTGTTCGGCAAGCAGAAAGGCGTGAACGGCTTGGCGTTGCTGTTGATCGCCGCCATCATGCTGAGCGCCGCGCTGTGGTGGTTCGAACGCCAGAAACTGCAGCCCCGCATCAAGGCCAAGGCCGTGGCGCTGCTGCTGGCCTTGGTCGCCGCCGCCGGCTTCGGTTTCGCGCTGCGGCAGGAAACGCCGCGCGCCGGCGCCGTGGCGGCGCAGGGCGTGAATTACGAAGCCTTCAGCCGCAAGCGCCTGGACGAGCTGCGCGCCGCCGGCACGCCGGTGTTCGTGGACATGACCGCCGACTGGTGCATCACCTGCAAGGTCAACGAAAAGGCGGTGCTGCACACCGATGCCTTCACGCAACTGCTGAAGGACACCGGCACCGTGTATCTGGTCGGCGACTGGACCAACCAGGATCCGGAAATCACCGCGTATCTCGACCAATACCGTACGCCCGGCGTGCCGTTGTATGTGGTCTATCCGAAAGGTCCGGGGCCCGGCCGTCAGCTGCCGCAACTGCTGACCTTCGAGATCATGCGCGAGGCGCTGGCGCCGTGAAGCCGCTGAAGGTGCTGGCCGCGGCCTTGGGCGCGGCCGTGCTGGGCTTGGCGCTCGGCCTGTTCATCGCCGGCCCCGGCGTGCTGTTGCGCACCGATCTCGGCCAAGCGCTGTTCGCGCGCTTCGTGCCGCCGAAATACCCGGCGCCGGGCGGTGCCGCCGAGCCCGGCCAGACCGTGCGGCCGTTCACCGTACACGGCTTCGACGCCCGACCGCGCACGCTGCCGACGCCGGGCCGCTGGCAGGTGATCAACTACTGGGCCAGCTGGTGCGGCCCGTGCCGCCTGGAAATGCCTTGGCTGGATGCCGTGCACGCCGATAGCCGGGGCCGCTACGAAGTGGTCGGCATTGCGCTGGAAGCGCCGGAGGCGGCGCAGAGCCTGTTGCAGGAAATC
Organism: uncultured Arenimonas sp.; assembly: GCA_964604095.1. GTDB lineage: Bacteria > Pseudomonadota > Gammaproteobacteria > Xanthomonadales > Xanthomonadaceae > Arenimonas. The sequence goes on from CAZRXZ010000016.1 coordinate 4,491, forward strand.
CCGGTGCGCTTCAGCCAGCACCACGAACCGGCCGGTCCGGCCGATAGCTCGGTGCTGCTCGGCAACGGCTGGGGCGTGTTGCCGTTCACCGTGCTGATCGATCCGCAGGGCCGCCTGGTGAAACGGCATATCGGCGTATTCGCCGGTGAGGCGCAGTTGCGCGATTGGCTGGCCGAGGGCATGGAATAAGGCCGGGCGCCGTTAACAAAAATCAAACAGCATTCATTTTCAGGCAATTCCCGGCAACTTCTGGACAAATTACCCTAATTTTGCGAAACTGCCCGTCCGATCGGGGGAGCGCACTGTGGCGACGTTTTGGGTATTGCACGGACCGAATTTGAATCTGCTGGGGCAGCGGGAGCCGGATATCTACGGCCGCGAAACCCTGGCCGACATCAATCATAGCCTGAAAACCCAAGCCGAAACCGCCGGCCACCGTCTGGAATGCTTCCAGAGCAACGCCGAGCACGAACTGGTCGAGAAAGTGCAGCAGGCGCCGGCCGCCGGCGTCGCCGCCATCCTGATCAACCCGGCCGCCTTCACCCACACCTCGGTGGCCCTGCGCGACGCCTTCGCCGCCACCGGCATCCCGTTCGTGGAAGCGCATCTGTCCAACCCCTACCGGCGCGAACCGTTCCGCCGGCATTCGTATTTTTCCGATCTGGCCTTGGCGGTCATCTGCGGCTTCGGCGCCGACAGCTACCGCCACGGCTTGACGCGGCTGTTGCGGGAATTCCCCGCAGCAGGCGCCGATACCCCTTGAACCCCGAACCGAGGTCATTATGGATTTACGCAAAATCAAAGCCCTGATCGAACTGCTGGAGAAGTCCAGCCTGTCCGAACTGGAAATCAAGGAAGGCGAGGAAACCGTGCGCCTGGCCCGCCACAGCACGTCGGTCGCGCCCGCGCCGGTGGTGCACCATGTGCCCGCCCCGGCGGCCGATGCGCCGCGCGCCGCCGCGCCGGTGCCGGGCCCGTCGGCCGAATCGGTCGGCAAATCGACCAAGTCCGCGGTCGACGGCCATGCCGTGCGTTCGCCGATGGTCGGCACCTTCTACGCCGCCCCGAGCCCGGACGCCGCGCCGTACGTGAAGGTCGGCCAGAGCGTGAAGGCCGGCGACACCCTCGGCATCATCGAAGCGATGAAGATGTTCAACCCGATCGAAGCCGACGTCTCCGGCACCGTCACCGCCATCCTGGTCGAGGCCGGCCAGGCGGTCGAATTCGACGAAGTGATGTTCATCATCTCCTGACCGGAAGCCCGCCATGCTGAAGAAAGTCGTCATCGCCAACCGCGGGGAAATCGCGCTGCGCATCCTGCGCGCCTGCCGCGCGCTCGGCATCAAGACCGTGGCCGTGCACTCCACGGTCGACCGCAACCTCAAGCACGTGGCCATGGCCGACGAGTCGGTGTGCATCGGACCGGCGCCGTCGATCGAAAGCTACCTGAACGTGCCGGCGATCATCGCCGCGGCCGAGGTGACCGACGCCGACGCCATCCACCCGGGCTACGGCTTCCTGTCGGAGAACGCCGCGTTCTGCGAGCGTGCCGAGGCCTCCGGCTTCGTGTTCATCGGCCCGACCGCCGACGTCATCCGCATGATGGGCGACAAGGTCGAGGCCATCCGCGCCATGAAGGACGCCGGCGTGCCGTGCGTGCCCGGCTCCGGCGGCCCGCTCGGCGACGACGCCCTGGCCAACCTGAAGATGGCCGAAGAGATCGGCTATCCGGTCATCATCAAGGCCGCCGGCGGCGGCGGCGGCCGCGGCATGCGCGTGGTGCGCGAGGCCGAGCAGCTGGTCACCGCCATCACCACCACCCAGCAGGAAGCCAAGGCCGCGTTCAACAACGACATGGTCTACATGGAGAAATTCCTGGAGAACCCGCGCCACATCGAGATCCAGGTGCTGTCCGACGGCCAAGGCAACGCCATCCATCTGGGCGAACGCGACTGCTCGATGCAGCGCCGGCACCAGAAAGTGGTGGAAGAGGCCCCGGCGCCGGGCATCACGCCCGAACAGCGCGCCGAGATCGGCCGCGTCTGCGTCGAGGCCTGCATCCGCATCGGCTACCGCGGCGCCGGCACCTTCGAGTTCCTGTACGAGAACGGCCGCTTCTACTTCATCGAGATGAACACCCGCATCCAGGTCGAGCATCCGGTCACCGAAATGGTCACCGGCGTCGATCTGGTGCGCGAGCAGCTGCTGATCGCCTCCGGCCGGAAGCTCGGCCTGCGCCAGGAAGACATCGTCATCCGCGGCCACGCCATCGAATGCCGCATCAACGCCGAGGACCCGGACAGCTTCCTGCCCAGCCCCGGCCTGATCAAGCACTTCCACTCGCCGGGCGGCCCGGGCGTGCGGGTCGACTCGCACATCTACGAAGGCTACCGCGTGCCGCCGAACTACGACTCGATGATCGGCAAGCTGATCGTGCACGGCAACGACCGCGAGCAGGCCATCCACCGCATGCGCTGCGCGCTGTCGGAGATGATCGTGGACGGCATCAAGACCAACGTGCCGCTGCAGCAGCGCATCCTGGCCGACACCGGCTTCTTCCAGGGCGGAACCAACATCCACTACCTGGAAAAGCGCCTTGCCGAACGCAAGGAAAAGAGCCTCGGCCTGAGCTGATGCCGTACCTGGAACTGTCCATCGCCTGCAAGGCCAGCGAGGAAGCGCGGGTGGAAACCGCGCTGACCGAACTCGGCGCGCTCAGCGTATCGCTGCTGGACGCCGCCGACGCCGAGAACGAGCGCGCCATCCTCGAACCGGGCGTGGGCGAGACGCCGCTGTGGAACGACATCATCCTGCTGGCCCTGTTCGAACACGGCACGCACGAAGGCCTGCTGCTGCATGCGCTGGACGCCTACGACGGCGGCATCGACTGGAGCTCGGCGAGCTTCCGCACGGTCGAGGACCAGGATTGGGAACGCGCCTGGCTCGACCAGTTCCGGCCGATGCGCTTCGGCGCGCGCACTTGGATCGTGCCCTGGCACAGCGAAGCCCCGGCCGAGGCCGAAGGCGGCGTCCTCATCCGGCTCGACCCCGGCCTGGCCTTCGGCTCCGGCACGCACGCCACCACCGCGCTGTGCCTGGACTGGCTGGATGGCCTGGACCTGCGCGGCAAGCACGTGCTCGACTTCGGCTGCGGCTCCGGCATCCTGGCGCTGGCCGCGCTCAAGCTCGGCGCGGCCGCGGCGGTCGGCGTCGACAACGATCCGCAGGCCTTGACCGCCAGCCACGACAACGCCGAGCGCAACGGCGTCGGCGACCGCCTGCAGGTGTATCTGCCGGGCGACGAACCGCCGCGGCGCTATCCGGTGGTGGTCGCCAACATCCTGGCCACGGCCTTGGTCGCCTTGGTCGACACCCTGGCCGCGCGCACCGAGGCCGGCGGCGTAATCGCGCTGTCGGGCATCCTGCAAAGCCAAGCCGCCGACGTGCTGGCCGCCTATGCGCCCTACTTCGAGGACCTGACGGTGACCGCACGCGAGGACTGGGTCCGCATCGATGGCCGCCGGCGCGCGTAAGCTCTGGTTGCCGGCCGGCACCGCCGTGCTGGCGCTGGCCTTGTCGTTGCAGATCGCCGTCGCCGAGCGCGAACGCCTGGCGCGCAGCGCGTTCTGGCGGCCGGCGGTGGAACGCCTGTGCCTGCTGGCCTCGTGCCGGCTGTCGGCCTGGCGGCAGCCGGACGCGTTCACGCCGGTGCAGCAGGCGGTCGCCGCCGACCCGCGCCAGGCCGGCGTGCTGCGCGTACAGCTCGGCTTCCGCAACGACGCGGCCCGGCCGCAGCCCTGGCCGCAGATCGAAATCGCGCTGACCGGCATCGACGGCGAAACCCTCGGCCTGCGCCGGTTCACGCCGGCCGAATACCTCAACGCCGGACAGGCCGCCGAAATCCGGCCCGGCCAGACCGTGTCGGTGGAGATCGCGCTGCAGGAAACCTCGGGCAAGGCCGCCGGCTTCGCCTTCGACTTCCACTGACGCGTTCAGGCAAGCGCCCGGCAATCGCGCTAGACTGTGCGGCCGAGAAGAAAAACCCAGGCGAACACCGCTTGAACACGCTGCACCTGATCCACAACGCCGCTCCCGACGCCAAGAACCCGCCGCTCAAGGATGTGGTCGCGCGCGTCGTGCGCCGCTACCTGCACGACATGGGCCATGCCAGCGAAAGCGACCTGCATGCCACGGTGCTGTCCGAAGTGGAGCCGGCGCTGCTGCAGGAAGTACTGGCCCATTGCCGCGGCAACCAGAGCCGCGCCGCCGGCATCCTCGGCCTGAACCGCGCCACGCTGCGCAAGAAGCTCAAGCACTACCGTCTGCTGGACGATTGATCCGGCGCGCCCGGGTGCGCCGGTTTATAATTGACGCTCGCTTTGGAGAGCCGTCATGCCCGATTCCCGCATTCCCGTCCGCCGCGCCCTGTTGTCGGTGTCCGATAAATCCGGGCTGTTGCCCCTGGCGCGCGCGCTGATCGCGCACGGCGCCCAGCTGCTGTCCACCGGCGGCACCGCCAAGGCGCTGCGCGAAGCCGGCCTGGCGGTGACCGACGTGTCCGAGGTCACCGGCTTCCCGGAAATCATGGACGGCCGGGTCAAGACCCTGCACCCGAAGATCCACGGCGGCCTGCTGTCGCGCGCCGGTACCGACGACGCCGTCAGCCGCGAGCACGGCATCGAAGCCATCGACCTGCTGGTGGTCAACCTGTATCCGTTCGCGGCCACCGTGGCCAATCCCGACTGCGCCTACGGCGACGCGGTGGAGAACATCGACATCGGCGGCCCGGCCATGCTGCGCGCCGCCGCCAAGAACCACGAACGCGTGGCGGTGCTGACCGATCCGGCCGACTACGACGGTTTCCTGGCCGCCCTGCAGGACGGCGGCAGTAGCGCCGCGCAACGCCGCGCCTGGGCCGCCAAGACCTACGCGCACACCAGCGCCTACGACGGCCAGATCGCCGAGTGGCTGTCCAAGCGCGCCGAGCGCCCGGACGAACCGAAAGCCTGGCCGGCCACCTTGCACCCGGCGTTCGCGCTCGGCAGCGCGCTACGCTACGGCGAGAACCCGCACCAGGCCGGCGCGCTGTTCGTCGAACCCGGCGCCGGCAGCGGCATCGTCGCCACCGCGCGCTTCATGCAGGGCAAGGAGCTGTCGTTCAACAACATCGCCGACGCCGACGCCGCGCTGGAATGCGTCAAGGCCTTCGAGGCGCCGGCCTGCGTCATCGTCAAGCACGCCAACCCCTGCGGCGTGGCCGTGGCCGGCCACATCGGCGACGCCTACGACCGCGCCTTCGCCACCGACCCGACCTCGGCCTTCGGCGGCATCATCGCCTTCAACCGCGCGCTCGACGGCAAGACCGCCGAGACCATCGCCGCGCGCCAGTTCGTGGAGGTGGTGATCGCGCCGGGCATCAGCGCCGAGGCCCTGGCCGCGTTCGCCAAGAAGCCGAACGTACGCGTGCTGGACTGCGGCGCGCTCGACGGCCACCGCGGCGGCCGCGACTACAAGCGCGTGGCCGGCGGCCTGTTGGTGCAGGACGCCGACCACGACACGCTCGCGGTCAAGGACCTGAAGACGGTCAGCGACGTGCAACCCAGCGTGGAGCAGCTGGAAGACCTGCTGTTCGCCTGGAAGGTGGCGATGTACGTCAAGTCGAACGCCATCGTGTTCG
>CAZRXZ010000017.1:0-2086 GCA_964604095.1 uncultured Arenimonas sp.
TTCGGCCATGCCGGCTTCGGCGGCGTGGTGCTGGCCCAGGATCTGGGCCATGCCTTGGCGCGCCGGGTCGCCGAATTGCCGGCCATCCGGCGCCTGTGCCCGGCCGAGGTGGTGGCCTATCAGCCCAATGCCGCCGGCGCCGAACTGCGCGTACGCAGCCCGGACGGTGAATCGCGCATCCAGGCCCGTTGCGTGGTGGCCGCCGACGGCACCCGCTCGTTCCTGCGCCAGGCCGCCGGCATCGGCACGCGCGAGCACGATTACGGCCAGACCCTGTTCGTGTGCTCGCTACAGGCCGAGCGCGCCGCCGACGGTACCGCCTTCGAACGCTTCAGCGCGCAGGGGCCGGTGGCCCTGTTGCCGATGGCCGAGGGCCGCTACGGCTCGATCTGCGCGGTCGACCGGGGCGAGGCCGATGCCGTGGCCGCGCTGCCGGACGCGGCCTATATCGACTATCTGCAGGCGCGCTTCGGCTGGCGTGCCGGCCGCTTCATCGCCGTCGGCGCCCGGTCACGTTATCCGCTGGTGCGGGTGTTGGCCGAGCGTCTGCATGCCGGGCCCTTGCTGCTGATGGGCAATGCCGCGCAGACCATCCACCCGATCGGCGCACAGGGGTTCAATCTGGGCCTGCGCGACGCCATGGGCCTGGTGCAGGTGCTGCGCGACGGCGGCCTTGATGCCGATCTGGGACGGCGTTACGCCGCCGCCCGCGGCGAAGACCGCGAACGCACCTTGGCGTTCAGCGACGGCCTGGCGCGGCTGACCGCCAACCCCGGCCTGCCCATGCATGTGCTGCGTTCGCTCGGCTTATCCTTGCTCGGCGCCGCGCCCGGGCTGGCCGCGGGCGTAGTCAGCGGCGCCATGGGCTACCGCGGCCAAACCGTATTCGAGGACGCACTATGAAACGCACCGATGTCGATGTCGCCGTGATCGGCGGCGGCGTGGTCGGCTTGTCCGCCGCGCTGATGGCCGCACGCCAGGGCTTGCAGGTGGCGCTGGTGGAGGCGCATGAACCGAACGCCTGGAACGCCGAAAGCCCGGACCTGCGCGTATACGCGCTGGCGCTGGACAACGAAGCCCTGCTGGATTCGTTCGGGCTATGGCAGGCCATCGCCGCGCGCCGCGCCTATCCGTATGCGGCGATGACGGTGTTCGACGAAGTGCAGGCCAGCCCGCTGCATTTCCATGCCGGCGAGCTCGGCCGCGGGCACCTCGGCCACATCGTGGAAAACGATCTGCTGGTGGATGTGCTCTGGCAGGCGGTGTGCCGCGAGCCGGGCATCCACCGCCATTGTCCGGAGCGCCTGGCCGCGCTCGACAACGATTCGGATGGCGTGCACGTGCGCCTGGCCGGCGGCGCGGAGTTCAGCGCGCGCATGGCCTTCGGCGCCGACGGCGCCGCGTCCAAGGTCCGCCAAGTGCTCGGCATCGGCGTGTCCGAGCACGATTACCGGCAGAAAGGCGTGGTGGCGTTCCTGGAAACCGCGTTGCCGCACCGGCATACCGCCTGGCAACGCTTCCTGAGCACCGGCCCACTGGCCTTCCTGCCGTTCGGCGAACGCCGCTGCTCGATCGTCTGGAGCTTGCCCACCGAACGCGCCGAGGACATGCTGGCGTTGCCGCCGGAGGCCTTCTGCCGCGCGCTGGATTCGGCCTTTGCCGGTACCTTGGGCGAAACCCGCCTGCTTTCGGCGCGGGCGGCGTTCCCGCTGCGTCGGCGCCTGGCCGCGGAAACCCTGAAAGGCCGCGTCCTGCTGCTCGGCGACGCCGCGCATGCGGTGCATCCCTTGGCCGGCCAGGGCGTGAATCTGGGCCTGCGCGACGTATCCTCCTTGCGCGACGCGCTGCAGGCGGCGAAGGCCGGCGGCGATGCGCTCGATTTGCGCCGGCTGCAGCGCTGGGCGCGCACGCGCCATTCCGAGAACGCGGTGGCGGCGCACGCCTACGAGAACATCAACCGGCTGTTCTCCAACGACAACATGGCGCTGAGCCTGGTGCGCGGCCATCTGCTCGGCCTCGCCGACCGGCTGTCGCCGTTGAAGAACACGCTGGCCCGCATCGCCGCGGGCGTCTGATCAGACCGTCG
>CAZRXZ010000017.1:2186-9940 GCA_964604095.1 uncultured Arenimonas sp.
TCCGGGCGGAACAGGGTGATGCGGCCGTCGGCGGCGCGGATCGCCTTCATGCCTTCGAACACGGTCTGCCCGTAGTGCAGGGTGGCGTTGCAGGGCTGCATGCTGATCGGGCCGTACGGCACGATTTCCGGCGTCTGCCAGGCGCCGTCGGCGTAATCCATCACCAGCATGTGGTCGGAGAAGACGCGGCCGAAGGGCAGGTGGTTCCAGTCCACGTCCGCGAGCTTGGACTGTGCGGTGCGTCGGATGCGGAGGTCGTCGGTCATGGGGGGGTCCGGTAGGGCTTATTTTCGGTCGAGGCAGGCGAAGACGGTGATTTCCTCGCGGTCGTGGTAGAGCTGCTTGGCGCGGATGCGCACCGGCTTGCCGCATTGCGTCGCGAACAGGTCGAGGCAGAGCGCGGTCTCCTCCCAGCGCTTCTTCATCGGCAGCTTCAGGTTGAAGATGGCGTTCCGGCACCAGCCGTTGGCGAACCACTGCGCCATGCGCCGCGCGACCTTGCTCGGCGTCTCCACCATGTCGCACACCATCCAGTCGATCGGACGCGGCGGCTGCCAGTGGAAGCCGTCGGCGCGGATGTGTTCGATCAGGCCGGTGGCCAGCGCATCGGCGTTCATCGGTCCGTTGTCGATGGCGCTGACCTGCAGCTGGTGCTTGGCCAGCACCCAGCTCCAGCCGCCGGGCGCGGCGCCCAGGTCGGCGGCCTGCATGCCGGGCGCGATCAGGTTCAGGCGTTCGGCCGGCGTCAGCAGGCACAGGATGGCCTCGTCCAGTTTCATCGCCGAGCGGCTGGGCGCGCGCGGATCCTGCTTCAGGCGCGGGATGCCCATCGGCCAGGGTGCGCGGTCGGTTTCGGTCGAGCTGGCCAGCAGCAGATGGTTGTTGCCGACGAACGCCACATGCAGCGTCGGCAGTTTCGGGTTCGGTTTGTCGGTGAGCAGACCGCGTTGGCGCAGGGCCGGCCGCAGCGCGTTGCCGAAGGCCTTGGCCAGACCGGCCAGTTGCCGCGCGTCGTCGGAGTCGGGCGTCTCCACCGACAGTTCGCCGTAGCGGCCCTTGCCGCCGAGCGCGGCCAGCACCGGCGTGATGCGGTCCTGCACGTCCAGACCCGGCAGTTCGTCGATCAAGGCGTATTTCTGGCGGGCGAAGATCAGTTCGCGGTAGGGAATCGCCTCGGCCAGCTGTTCGCGCGGCGCGCCCAGCAGCAGCACGTAAGCGCTGTTCTTCTGGGTCTTGGCGTATACCGGCAGGCCCTTCTGCGCGGCGTGCCAGCTCAGCTCGGCCGCCAGGTCGGGCTCGAAGCCCGGGCGGCAATAGGCCAGCAGGCCGTCAGTAGACAAGACCGGATTCCCCGTAGCGCTTCAGTACCGCGCAGGCTTCCGCGCGCAGCAGGTCGCGCTTCACCGCAATGCCGCGCTTTTCCCATTCGCCGGCCCAGTCGGTCGGCAGCGGACCTTCGTCGAAGCCGGCCAGGGTCTGTACGTCGTCGGCGCGCGCGCCGATCAGGATTTCGTCGATGCCGGCCCAGAACGAAGCGCCGTAGCACATCGCACAGGGCTGCGAGGACGTGGCCAGGATCACGCGCCGGCCGGATTGGTTCAGCCGGAACTGCTGCAGGCGCTGCTGGGCGGTGGCGAAGGCCATCATCTCGGCATGCGCCACCGAACAGTTGCTGGGCACTACCCGGTTCACCCCGACGCCGAGCAACCGGCCGTCGTCGCTGAACAGCGCGGCGCCGAACGGGCCGCCGCTGCGCTCGCGCACGTTCAGTTCCGACAGACGCACCGCCAGCGCCATGCGCGCGGTGTCGTCGGGATACGGCGTGTCCGCCGCGATTTCGCTATGGATCCAGGACGGCAGGGTCAGATGGACTTGGGCGTACAGCATGGCGGAATCCTCAGGGGTACCAGGACAGCTTGCCGGCATAGGCAAGGATCAGGAACAAGGTGTCGACGAAGCCGTGCGCCAGGATCACGACCCACAGGTTGCGGCGCACCGACAAAAACACGATGGCGAACGCCAGACCGAACGCGAAGGTGGCGATCAGCCCGGACAGGCCCTGGTACGCGTGCGGCGCCGCGAACAGCAACGCGCTGACGAGGGTGGCGGCCAGATTGCGCAACGCGCCCGGCCGGCCGAAACGTTCGACCATGCGGAACACATAGCCGCGGTAGAACAGTTCTTCCGCGACGGCGGCGCTGAGCCACATGCCGGCCAGATAGCGCAGGGCGGTCGGCGCATTGCCGGCCAGGGCCGCGAAAGCGGAGTAATCGGTCGCTTCGCCGGTCAGGCGCACGATTGCGGGCTGCACCAGGAAGTCCATCGTGGCCTCCAGCGTCAGCCAGACCAGCACGGCGTACCCCAGGGTTCGCTTCGGCCAGGGAAAGTTCAGGCCAAGCGGCTTCAGGCTGCCGCATTCCAGCCAGGTCACGGCCAATACCGCCGCGGCCACCAGGCCGCCGCGCCAAGGGAAGTGCGGCATGCCCGGCAGGTACCACAACGCCATCACCGCGGCGAAGGCGGCAAGGGAAACCGCCAGCGGCCACGGCCGGCGTGCGGTCATTGCTTCGCGCTCCAGGTGTCGCGCAGGGTCACGCTGCGGTTGAACACCGGCGCGTCCGCGCGGTGGTCGTGGCGGTCGGCGGTGAAGTAGCCGTTGCGCTCGAACTGGAAGCTCTGCTCCGGCGCGGCGGCGCAGGCCGCCGGCTCGATCATGGCGCGCACGGTGCGGATCGAATCCGGATTCAGGTAATCGCGGTAGCTCTTGCCGCCCTCGTCGTTGTCCGGGTCGGCGACGGTGAACAGGCGGTCGTACAGGCGCACCTCGGCCGGCACGCCGGCTTGGGCGCAGACCCAATGGATGGTGCCTTTGACCTTGCGCTTGGCGCCTTCCATGCCCGGCCGCGATTCGAGATCGAGCTGGCCGCGCAGTTCGCGCACCGTCTCGCCGTCTTTGATCACATCCATGCATTTGACGATGCCAACGCCGCGCAGGCGCACTTCGCCGCCGGGGACCAGGCGGTGGAAATCCTTGACCGGCGTTTCCATGAAGTCCTCGCGCTCGATCCAGATCTCGCGGCTGAACGGCACCGCGCGCTTGCCGGCGGCCTCGTTCTTCGGGTGGTTGCCGAACTCCAGGGTCTCGGCGTGGCCTTCGGGCAGGTTCTCGATCACCAGCTTGAGCGGCTCCAGCACCGCCATGCGGCGTTCGGCCTCGGCGTCGAGCACGTCGCGCACGCAGTTCTCCAGCACCGAGAAGTCGATCACCGAGTTCTGCTTGCTGATGCCGATGCGGTCGGCGAACAGGCGCAGCGCCGCCGGCGGATAGCCGCGCCGGCGCAGGCCGGACAGGGTCGGCATGCGCGGGTCGTCCCAGCCGGCCACCAGGCCGTCGCTGACCAAGGCCAACAGCTTGCGCTTGCTCATCACCGTGTAGTTGATGTTCAGGCGCGAGAACTCGATCTGGCGCGGCTTGGCCACCGGCGCGTCGAAGCCGGCCTCGACCAGTGGCTGCCACAGGTTGGGGTGGTTCGGCAGGTCGACGTTATCGACGCACCAGTCGTACAGCGGACGATGATCCTCGAACTCGAGCGTGCACAGCGAATGGGTGATGCCTTCCAGCGCGTCCGAGATGCAGTGCGCGTAGTCGTACATCGGATAGATGGGCCAGGCGTCGCCGGTGTTCTGGTGCGGCACCTTGCGGATGCGGTACAGCGCCGGATCGCGCATGTTGATGTTGCCGCTGGCCATGTCGATCTTGGCGCGCAGGGTGCGCGAGCCGTCGGCGAACTCGCCGGCGCGCATGCGCCGGAACAGGTCGAGGTTCTCGGCCACCGGGCGCTCGCGGTAAGGCGAGGGCCGGCCGGGCTGGGTCAGGGTGCCGCGGTATTCGCGCACGTCCTCGGCGCTCAGGTCGCAGACATAGGCCTTGCCGTCCTCGATCAGCTTGATGGCGCTGCGGTAGAACACCTCGAAGTAATCCGAGGCGTGGCGCAGCTCGTCCCATTCGAAGCCCAGCCAGCGCACGTCCTCCTGGATCGACTCGACGAACTCCATGTCCTCCTTGCTGGGGTTGGTGTCGTCGAAGCGCAGGTTGACCAGGCCGCCGAACTCGCGGCCGATGCCGAAGTTCAGGCAGATGCTCTTGGCGTGGCCGATGTGCAGGTAGCCGTTGGGTTCCGGCGGGAAGCGGGTACGGATGCGGCTGTGCTTGCCCGAGGCCAGGTCGTCGCGGACGATCTGGCGGATGAAGTCGTTCTTCTCGGGAGCGGTGTTCGGGTCGGGGGCGTTCATGCGCGCGTTCGATTGGTCGAAAACGCCCATTTTACCCGGTTCAGGCCGCCTTTCGGGGTTTCATCTCGAACAGCGATTTCGGCAGATCGGCGATCTGTTCGCCGATGGCGGTCAGGAAGCCGGCGCGCACCGAGCTCTTGCGCCAGTACAGCGAGATCCGGCGGGTCGGCGCCGGGTCGCGGAACGGCATCAGCCGGATGTGCGGCGATTCCGGCACCGGCGGCTGCACCGCCAGCATCGGCAGCAGGGTGATGCCGACGCCGGCCGCCACCATCTGGCGCAGGGTCTCCAGGCTGGTGGCGCGGAAGCCTTCCTTCTCGCTGGCGCCGGACAGCCCGCAGACCGCCAGGGCCTGGTCGCGAAGGCAGTGGCCGTCCTCCAGCAGCAGCAGGTGCTGCTGTTCCAGCTCGCCCATGCCGAGCGTGCGCTGCCGGCTGAGCGGATGCTTCTCCGGCAGCGCCAGCACGAAGGGTTCGGTGAACAGGTGCATGGCGTCGAAGTGTTCGTCGGGCACCGGTTCGGCCAGGATGGCGGCATCGATCAGGCCGTTGCGCAGCTGCAGGATCAGGGTTTCGGTCTTCTCCTCGACCAGCAGCAATTCCAGATGCGGGAAGCGTTGCCGGATCTTCGGCACCACATGCGGCAGCAGGTACGGCGCCAGGGTCGGGAAGATGCCCAGGCGCACCGAGGCCGATTCCGGATCCTTGGTGTGGCGGGCGATTTCCTGCATCTGGCTGACGTGCGCCAGCGCCTGCCGTGCGTGCTCCAGGATCTGTTCGCCGGCCGGGGTCAGCAGCACGTTGCGCGGCGCGCGTTCGAACAGCGGCACGCCGAGTTCTTCCTCGAGCTTCTTCAGCTGGGTCGAGAGCGTCGGTTGGCTGACGAAACAGATTTCGGCGGCGCGCCCGAAATGGCGGGTTTCGGCCAAGGCGATGAAGTAACGCAGGTCGCGCAGGTTCATGACGGCTCCGTGGGCGCGGGATGGATGGGGCGAGTATAAGTTCAATTGTTGCTGTGAATCAAATAATATTTAATGATTCATTTTGGCTATTAAAATCATTCAGGTAAGCTATGGGGCATGACCGATATCGCCACCGCCCTGCGCCAGGCCTGCCAGCCCGACACCGGCGGTTTGGCGCGCCTTGACGCCGAACTGCTGATGGCGCATGTGCTGGATAAGCCGCGCACCTGGCTGTACGCCTTCGGCGATGTGGTCTTGAGCGCCGCGCAGCAGGCCGCGTTCGCGGACTTGGCGGCCCGGCGCCGCGCCGGCGAGCCGGTGGCCTATCTCACCGGCCGGCGCGGATTCTGGACGCTGGACCTGCAGGTGACGCCGGATACCCTGATTCCCCGTCCGGAAACCGAACTGCTGGTGGAGTTGGCATTGGCCCGGCTGCCGTCGGAAGCCGCCGCCGGGGTGCTGGATCTGGGCACCGGTTCGGGCGCGGTCGCGTTGGCCATCGCCGCTGAGCGGCCACAGGCGCGAGTGATGGCGGTGGATGCCTCCGTCGGCGCCCTGACCGTGGCGCGTGCCAATGCCGAGGCGCATGGCTTGCGTCACGTCGAATTCCGGCACGGCGATTGGTACGCGCCGCTGGCCGATGCCCGTTTCGCGCTGATCGCCAGCAATCCGCCCTATATCGAGTCGGCCGATCCGCATCTGGCGCAGGGCGATCTGCGCTTCGAACCGCGCTCGGCCCTGGCTTCCGGCAGCGACGGCTTGGACGATATCCGTGCCATCATCGCCGGCGCGCCACGGCATCTGCTGCCCGGCGGGTGCTTATTGCTGGAACACGGCTGGAACCAAGGCCCGGCCGTGCGCGCGTTGCTGGCCGAGGCGGGATTCACGGGCGTGCGTACCGCGCGCGATCTGGAAGACCGCGATCGGGTCAGTCTGGGGCGTTTGGCTTAAGGCCAGCGCGCCGCGATGGCGGAGCGGATGCCGGCTTGGTCGATGCCGGCTTCGGCCAACAGCTCTTCACGACTGGCGTGTTCCTGGTAGCGGTCGGGCAGGCCGAGCTGCAGCAGGTCGGCGTTGATGCCGCGGGCTCGGAACCACTCGCTGACCGCACTGCCGGCACCGCCCATCACCGCGTTGTCCTCGACCGTCACGAAGCGTGCGTGCTCCGCGGCCAGTTCGGCCAGCAAGGTTTCATCCAGCGGCTTCACGAAGCGCATGTCCACCAGCGTGGCGTCCAGCGTCTCGGCTACCGGTTGCGCGGCAGCCAACGGACTGCCGAAGCACAGGATGGCGAGCCCGTGGCCTTGACGCACGGTACGCGCTTTGCCGATCTCGATCGTGGCCAGATCCTCGCCGGCCGCCACGCCGGTGCCCGAGCCGCGCGGATAGCGCACGGCCGCCGGTCCGGGGTGGCGGTAGCCGGTGCTCAGCATCAGCCGGCATTCGCGCTCGTCCGACGGCGCCATGATGACCATGTTCGGGATGCAGCGCAGGAAGCTCAGGTCGAAGCTGCCGGCGTGGGTCGCGCCGTCCGGGCCGACCAGGCCGGCGCGGTCGATGGCGAACAGCACGTCCAGGTCCTGCAGGGCCACGTCGTGGATCAGCTGGTCGTAGGCGCGTTGCAGGAAGCTGGAGTAGATCGCCACCACCGGTTTGGCGCCTTCGCAGGCCAGGCCGGCGGCGAAGGTCACCGCGTGCTGCTCGGCGATGGCGGTGTCGAAATAGCGCAACGGGTATTCCTGCGAGAAGCGCACCAGCCCGGAGCCTTCGCGCATCGCGGGCGTGATGCCCATCAGTTTCGGGTCGGCGGCGGCCATGTCGCACAGCCAGTCGCCGAACACCGAGGTGTAGGTCGGTTTGCCGGGGCCTTTCTTCTGCACGCCCACGCTCGGGTCGAACGGCGACACCGCGTGGTATTCGATCTGGTCGCCTTCGGCGCGCTCGTAGCCCTTGCCCTTGGTGGTGATCACATGCAGCAGCTGCGGGCCTTTCAGGGTCTTGGCGGTCTTCAGCGCCTGCAGCAGGGCCGGCAGGTCGTGGCCGTCGATCGGGCCGTTGTAGTGGAAGCCCATCTCCTCGAACATCGTGGACGGCACGAACATGCCTTTCCAGTGCTCTTCCCAGCGGCGCACGAACTTCGCGGCCGGCCGGTTCTTGTCGCCCAGGATCTTCTTGCCGCCCTCGCGCACCGCGTTCAGGGTGCGGCTGGTCATCACCCGGCCGAGCATCTTGGTCAGCGCGCCGACGTTCTCGGAGATCGACATCTGGTTGTCGTTGAGGATGACCAGGAAGTCGGGTTCGGGGCTCATGCCGCCGGCGTGGTTCAGGGCCTCGAAGGCCATGCCGGCGGTCAGCGCGCCATCGCCGATGACGGCCACGAACTGCCGGCCGTCGCCTTCGCGTTGGGCCGCCACCGCCATGCCGAGCGCGGCCGAGATCGAGGTCGAGGAATGGCCGACGCCGAAGGTGTCGTACGGGCTTTCCTCGCGGCGCGGGAACG
>CAZRXZ010000018.1:0-9672 GCA_964604095.1 uncultured Arenimonas sp.
CACGGCGATGCAGTAGACTTAAGCCAATCCACAGGGGAACCGACACCATGAAACAGTACGCCATCGCATTCGCCGCCGCCGGTCTGCTGGCTTCGGCCAGCGCCATCGCCCAAGAGCACGACCACAGCGCGCATGACAAACCCGAGACGGCCGCCAAGACCGAAGCCGCCGCCAAACCGCACGGCATGACGATGCAACACGGCGAAGCGGCCGGCATGCGCGGCAAAGGCATGAAGATGAGCGCGGAGCAGATGCAGGCGCACCACCTGCAGATGCTGCAGTCCATCATCGACGGCGCCTGGCGCAGCGAGGCCAACAAGGCGCGCGACGCCTACCGCCATCCGCTCGGCACCTTGGCCTTCTTCGGCGTCAGCCCGCACAGCAAGGTGGTGGAAGTGTGGCCCGGCGCCGGCTGGTATGCCGAGATCCTGGTGCCGTACGCCACCCACCACGGCAGCTACACCGCGGCGGTGAACGATCCGGCCAAGATGGCCAGCGAACGTTCGCGCGAGTACTACGCCAAGCAGAACCAGGCGCTGCGCGAGAAATTCGCCGCCGATGCCGAGACCTACGGCAAGGCGCAGGTGCTGGAGTTCGATCCGGCCGCGCCGGTGCTGGGCAAGCCCGGCTCCGCCGACGTGGTGCTGACCTTCCGCAACGTGCACAACTGGCGTATGTCGAACCAGGCCGAAGGCATGTTCAAGGCCTTCTTCGCGGTGCTGAAGAAGGGCGGCACCCTGGGCGTGGTGGAGCACCGCGCCGACAAGGACGTGCCGGCCGACGACAAGTCCGGCTACGTGTCCGAGGCGCAGGTGATCGCGTTGGCCAAGCAGGCCGGCTTCGTGTTCGCCGGCCGCAGCGAAATCAACGCCAACGCCAACGACAGCAAGGATTATCCGGACGGCGTCTGGACCCTGCCGCCGACCTACCGGTTGGGCGACAAGGACCGCGCCAAGTACGCCGCCATCGGCGAAAGCGACCGCATGACCCTGCGCTTCGTGAAGCCTTAAACCGCTTCGCCGGTCTGCAGTTTCCAAAGCGCCGCGTATGCGGCGTTTTGCTTGAGCAAGTCTTCATGCGTGCCGGACTCCACGATGCGGCCGTGTTCCATCACATGGATGCAGTCGGCGAAACGCACGGTCGACAGCCGGTGCGCCACGATCAGGCACGATCGGCTATGGTTGAGTTTGGCCAACGAACGTTGGATCGCCGCTTCGGTCTCGTTGTCCACCGCCGAGGTCGCTTCGTCCAGGATCAGCAGCGCCGGGTCGCGGTACAGCGCGCGCGCCAACGCGATGCGCTGGCGCTGGCCGCCGGACAGCAGGCCGCCGCGTTCGCCGACGGGGCTGTCGTAGCCGGCCGGCAATGCCGAGATGAAGCCGTGCGCTTCCGCGGCTTGCGCCGCCGCGATCACCCGCGGCAGCTCGGGGGCCACGCCGTAGGCGATGTTCTCGGCCACGCTGCCGTCGGTCAGGAACGGTTCCTGCGCCACATAGCCGATGCGCGCGCGCAGCGCGGCGCGGGTCAGCTCGCGCAGGTCGATGCCGTCGAAGGCGATGCGGCCGGCGTCCGGCTGCAGGAAGCCGAGCGCGAGTTTGATCAGGGTGCTCTTGCCGCTGCCGGTGCCGCCGACCAGCGCCACCGTGCGCCCGGCCGGTACGCGCAGGCTGACGTCATGCAAAACCGCCCGTTCGCCGTAGGCGAAGCGCACGCGTTCGACGTGCAGTTCGCCGCGCGCCGGCAGCGCGCCGGCATGCGTGCCTTCGGCCGGTGGGGTGATCTGCAGCAGGTCCATCACCCGGTTCACCGAGGCCATCGCGCGCTGGTACAGGTCGGTCATGTCGGCCAGGCGCGTCATCGGCCACAGCAGGCGCTGGGTCAGGTACACCAGCGCCGAATAACTGCCGACGCCCAGTTGCTTCTGCAGCACCAGATGGCCGCCGTACAGCAGGGTCATCACGAAGCCGGCCAGGATCGCCATGCGGATCACCGGCGTGATCGCCGCCGCGAAGCGGATGGCGTCGGCGTTGCGGGCGCGGTAGGCGTCGCTGGCGGCGCGCAGATGTTCGGCTTCGAAATCCTCGGCGGTGTAGGCCTGGATGGTGCTCATGCCGTGCAGGTTGTTGGCCAGCCGGCTGGAGACGCCGGCGGCGGCCTCGCGCGCCGCGGCGTAGCGCGGATACAGGCGTTTCTGGAACCAGAACGCGCCGAGCAGGATCAGCGGCACCGGCAGCAGCGCCAGCACCGCGGTGCTGGCGGTGAGCGTGAAGAACACCGCGCCCACCAGCAAGGACGACACGAACACCTGGATCAGGTCGTTGGCGCCGGTGTTGAGGAAGCGCTCGATCTGGTTGACGTCCTCGTTCATCACCGCCATCAGCCGGCCCGAGCGTTCCTGGCCGACGAAATCCGGCGGCAGCGTCTGCACATGCGTGTAGGCGGCCAGGCGCAGGTCGTGCTGCAGGTTCTGCGCCAGGTTGCGCCAGGTCAGCGCGTGCAGGTATTCGAACAGCGATTCGCAGACCCAGACCAGCACGGTGAGCCCGACCAGCAGCCAGAGCTGCTGCATCGGATCGGCGATGCCGACGCGCGCGAGGAACGAATCGCGCTGGTTGACCACGACATCGACCGCCACGCCGATCAGGATCTCGGGCAGCACGTCGAAGAACTTGTTCAGCACCGAGAACGCCACGCCGCGGCGGATGCGGGCGCGGTAGGGCGCGGCGAACACGCGCAGGCGGCGCAGGGGATGCGTGGCGGTCATGGCGTTCCGGGGATTGGTTTACACTGGCCTTATGTTAATCGCTTTCAACAAGCCGTACGGCGTGCTGACGCAGTTCACCGACCGCAGCCTGCCGCCGCGGCCGACCTTGGCCGGCTTCGGCCTGCCTGCCGGCGTGTACGCCGCCGGTCGCTTGGATGCCGATTCCGAAGGTCTGCTGCTGCTGTCCGACGACGGCGCGCGCATCGCGCAGATCTCCTCGCCGAAATTCAAATGGCCGAAGACCTATCTGGTGCAGGTGGAGGGCGTGCCGCAGGAAGCGCAGATGGCGCAGCTGCGTGCCGGCGTGGTGCTGAACGACGGACCGACCCTGCCGGCGCAGGCGCATATCCTGGCCAACGCGCCGGATTGGCTGTGGCCGCGCGATCCGCCGGTGCGGTTCCGCAAAAGCGTGCCGGACGGCTGGATCGAACTCACCATCAAGGAAGGCCGCAACCGGCAGGTGCGGCGCATGTGCGCCGCCGTCGGTCTGCCCTGCCTGCGCTTGGTACGCATTTCGGTCGGGCCGCACCGCTTGGAGGGCCTGCCGCCGGGGCAGTGGCGGCAGGAGCCAGGCTGAGCGGAAACCCGCGGGCCGCGGGTTCGCCCGGGTTTACGGTTTGGCCACGCGCCGGAATTCCAGTGCCTCGCTGCTGTCGTCGAACAGGCGCAGGGCCGCGATGCCGCCGTCGGCGCCGGGCCGGAAGGTCACCGGATTCCAGCCGTAGCGGCCGTCGCCCAGCTTCACCCGGAAGCTGTCGTAATGCCAGTGCTGGAGCGCGCCGGCATTGTCCGGCAACGGGCCCATGGCCAGATGCAGCGTGGTGCCCGCGCGGGTGACGGTGACGTCGCCGTAGACCGGATGCC
This sequence comes from uncultured Arenimonas sp., assembly GCA_964604095.1. Taxonomy (GTDB): domain Bacteria; phylum Pseudomonadota; class Gammaproteobacteria; order Xanthomonadales; family Xanthomonadaceae; genus Arenimonas. Next base: position 3,629 of record CAZRXZ010000018.1, read on the forward strand.
GGTAAGTGCCGACATACGCCGTCAGTGCATGCGAGGGTTTGGTGCCACGCACGCGTGCCGCATCCTGTTTGGCCTGCGCGGCCTTGCCATCGGCGTGCATTCCGCCGTACAAGGCCAACAGCTCCCGGCTCCAGTCGCGCGCCGGCGCGCCGGTGTAGGCGTCGAACAGCTTCCACATCAGCGCGTGCCGGAATTCGGCGTGGTCCAGGTTGCCGAACACGTACACGCCCAGGCGCTCGTCCGGCATCAGCCCGATGATGGCGGTGCGGCCGTCCATCGAGCCGGTGTGCATGGCCACGAAGCGGCCGCGGTAATCCTGCTGGAACCAGCCCAGGCCGTAGCTGGTCCAGTGCGGCTGGGTCAGTTTGGCGGTCGGGTAGAATTCGCCGGCCGGCACCATCACCTGCGGTTTCAGCAGTTCGCGGAAATTGGCGCGCGATACCAGACGCTTATCGCCCATGCAGCCGTCGCCGAGCATGAAATCCAGCCACTTGGCCGTATCCGCGGCGCTCGACCAGGCGGCGCCGGCCGCCGGCACCGCATCCACCGGCGATTCGGCGATGACATGGATCTTGCCGTCGATCTCGAAATGCGCCGCCGAGACGTTGCCGTCGCGCGCGGCCTGCATGCGCGCCAGGGTCGGATACGAGCGCGTCATGGCCAGCGGGCGCAGGATGCGGGCATCGACGAAATCCGCCCAAGGCATGCCGGACGCGGCGCCGATCACTTCCCCGGCCACCTGGTACATCACGTTCTGGTAGGCGAAGCCGCCGCGCAGCGGATACGACAGCGGCAGGCCGCGCAGGCGCGCGATGATCTCACGCGCGTCGAAGTCGCCGCGCGCCCACAGCAGATCGGTGTTGCCCAGGCCGCTGTTGTGGGTCAGCAAATCGCGCACGCGCAGGTCGCGGGTCACGTACGGATCCGAGAGCGCGAAGCCGGGCAGGTGCTTGGTCACCGGGTCGTCCCAGCCGAGCTTGCCTTCGTCCACCAGCATGGCCAGCGCCAGCGCGGTCATCGCCTTGGTGGTCGACATCATGCCGAACAGGGTGTCGGCATCGACCGCGCCGCCGTCGCGCAAAGAGCGCGTGCCGAAGCCTTTCAGATACACCGGGTGGCCGTCCTTGACCACCGCCACCGACACGCCCGGCAGTTTCCAATCGCGCAGGCCCTGCTGGATGTAGGCGTCGAGCGCGGCGGTATCGACCGCCGGTGCGGCGGCCGGCGCCAGCGGCGCCGGACAGGTTTCGGTGTTGGCGGCCGATGCGGCGGCGGCGCACAGGCACGCGATGAACGCGGCGGTTCTGATCATGGCATTCCCCGATGCGGCCCGGGTGGCCGCCCCGGTCAGCCTATCAGGTTCCCCGCGGCTTGGCGCGGTGCGTGGCCGGCGCGTTCCAAGGGTCGTCCGGCCAAGGGTGGCGCGGATAGCGGCCCTTCATCTCTTTCTTGACCTCGGCATAGGTGCTGTTCCAGAAATTGCGCAGGTCTTGGGTGATCTGCAGCGGCTTGCCGCCGGGCGAGAGCAGATGCAGCATCACCGGAACCCGGCCGTCGGCCAGCTTCGGCGATTCGGCCAGGCCGAACAGCTCCTGCAGCTTCACCGCCAGCACCGGCGGGCCGTCGTGTTCGTACCGCACCGCCCGCTCCAGGCCGGACGGCACGGTCAAGGCCGCCGGCGCCAGCCGGTCGATCAGTTGCCGCGTGTTCCAATCGAAGGGCGCGTACAGCGCCTCGCCCAGGTCGGCGGCGTCCAGCGCGTCCAGGCGCGCTTTGCCGCGCAAAGCCGGTTTCAGCCAGGCCTCCAGGCCGTCGAGCAGGGCCGCATCGGAGCAATCGGGCAATGCCAGCTCCGGCATCACGCGCCGCAGGAACGCCACGCGCGCGCGGAACTGCTCGGCTTTGGCGTTCCAGGGCAGCACCGCCAGGCCCTTCTGCCGCACCACCGCGCACAGCGCGGCCGCCGCCAGCTCCGGATCGACCTTGCCCAGCGATTGGCTGGACAGCACGATCTGCGCGAAACGCTTCTCGCGCCGCGACAGCAGGGCGTTGCGCGCATCGTCCCAGCGCACTACATCGTCTTCGCGGAAGCGTTCCGGGAAATCGGCGCGTAGCCGGTGTTCGTCGATCGGCGCCGCGCGCAGCACCAAGGCCTCCTTGGCTTCGAAACGCAGTTCGCTGGCGCACAGCCACGGCTCGCCGTACAGGCTGCTTTCCGGGTGCAGACGGGCCATGCGCCCGCTGGCCAGCTGGTAGCGCAACGGTTCGCTGTCGTGCTGTTTGGCGATGCGGTCCGGGAAGGCGTGCAGCAGCACGTCGCCGAGCGCATGCGCCGGCACCGATGCCGGCGGTCTGGCATCGCACCGCACTCGACGCCGCCACTGCGCGGCGGTCAGGTCGAGTTGCTTCAAGGCCGATGCGCTGGCGCCCGGCACGGATTTGCGTGCGCGGAAATCGGCCAAGGCCTGCCAGCGCGCCTGCCAGTCGTCGCGGCGCGCGCCCAACAGCGGATCGCGGGCCTCGATCAAGGCCGCCAGGTCGCAGGCCAAGGCTTTTTCATGTTCGTCATGCACCGCCAGCAGCATCGCGGCCAGGCGCGGATGCGTGCCCAGCGCCAGCATGCGCTTGCCCAGCGGCGTGATCCGGCCGCTATCGTCCAGCGCGCCCAAGGCCTGCAGCAGGTCGCGGCCGGCTTGCAGCGCGCCGCTCGGCGGCGCGTCCACGAAGGGTAGATCGGCGCTGCCCCAGGCCGCCAATTCCAGCGCCAAGGCGCCGAGTTCGCTGTGTTGGATCTCGGCGCGGCGCATCGGCTCCAGCCGTTGCGAGGCCGGCCACAGGCGATAGCACCAGCCGCTGCTGACGCGCCCGGCGCGTCCGGCGCGTTGGTCGGCCGAGGCCTGCGAAATGGCGACGACCTCCAGCCGGCTGAAGCCGGAGTTCGGGTCGAAGCGCGGCTCGCGCGCCAGACCCGAATCGATGACCACGCGCACGCCCGGCAGCGTGACGCTGGATTCGGCCACGTTGCTGGCCAACACCACGCGGCGTATGCCTTCGGCCGCCGGCTCCAGCGCACGGCTTTGCTGTTCGATGGGCAGGTCGCCGTGCAGTGGCAGGATTTCGAGCGTCGGTCCGGCCAATGCCGACAGGGCATCCTGCAGGGCGTTGATCTCGCGGCGGCCGGGCAGGAACACCAGCACGTCGCCGGGATGCTGCTGCAGGGCCTGTTCGACGGCGCGTTTGGCCTGGAAATTCAGGGCCTCGTCCTTGCGCGCCGGGAAATGCGCGACCTCGACCGGAAAGCTGCGGCCTTCGCTGCTCAGCCGTGGGGCGTCCAGCTGCTTCGCCAGGCGTTCGCCATCAAGGGTGGCCGACATCACCAGGATGCGCAGGTCCGGCCGCAGCTGGCGCTGCACATCGAGCGCCAGGGCCAGGCCCAGGTCGCCGGCCAGATGGCGTTCGTGGAATTCGTCGAACACGATGGCGCCCACGTCTTCCAGCAGCGGATCGTCCTGGATGCGCCGGGTCAACAGGCCTTCGGTCAGCACCTCGATGCGGGTCGCGGCCGAGACCTTGGCCTCGAAACGGATGCGGTAGCCGACGCTGTCGCCCACGGTTTCGCCCAGCTGCCGGGCCATGAAGCCGGCGGCGGCGCGCGCGGCCACCCGCCGCGGCTCCAGCATCAGGATCTTGCGGCCTTGCAGCCAGCCGGCCGTGCGCAGGGCCAGCGGCACCTGGGTGGTCTTGCCGGCGCCGGGCGGCGCTTCCAGTACCAGCCGGGCATGGCCGTCGAGTGCGGACAGGATGTCCGGCAGCAGGGAGTGGATCGGGAAATCGGGCATGGCGTTATTGTAGGGGCGAACCGCGTGTCCGCCCACGCCGGCGGTACAATAGCGCCATGCAATTGATCGATATCGGCGTCAACCTCGGCCACGAAAGCTTCGACCACGACCTGGACGCGGTGCTGGCGCGCGCGCGCGCGGCCGGCGTGGCGCAGATGGTGGTCACCGGCGCCTCGCGCGCCGGTTCGCCGAAGGCGCTGGAACTGGCGCAGGCGCATCCGGGCTTCCTGTACGCCACCGCCGGCGTGCATCCGCACCATGCGGTGGAGGTGACCGACGAATGCTTGGCCGAACTACGCGCCCTGCACGCGCATCCGCAGGTGGTGGCGGTGGGCGAGTGCGGCCTGGATTACTTCCGCGATTTCGCGCCGCGCCCGGCCCAGCGCCGCGCCTTCGAACGCCAGCTGGAACTGGCCGCGGAATCCGGCAAGCCGCTGTTCCTGCACCAGCGCGACGCGCACGCCGATTTCATGGGCGTGATGAAGGAATTCGAGGGCCGCATCGGCCCCGCGGTGGTGCACTGCTTCACCGGCACGCGCGAGGAGCTGTTCGATTACCTCGACGCCGACTACCACATCGGCATCACCGGCTGGCTGTGCGACGAACGCCGCGGCCTGCATCTGCGCGAGATCGTCAGGAACATCCCGGCCGACCGGCTGATGGTGGAGACCGACGCGCCGTACCTGCTGCCGCGCACCGTGCGGCCGATGCCTTCGCACCGGCGCAACGAGCCGATGCACCTGCGTCACATCGTGGAGGAGCTGGCCCGCGACCGCGGCGAGACGCCCGAACGCACCGCCGCCGCCAGCACCGCCACCGCGCGCGCCTTCTTCGGATTGCCGGAGCCGGCATGATCGCGGTCAGCGAACGCATCGGCATCCCCGAGCACGAGCTGATCGAGCGCGCCATCCGTTCCAGCGGTCCGGGCGGGCAGAACGTCAACAAGGTGTCCACCGCCATCGAGCTGCGCTTCTTCATCTGGGGTTCGTCGGCATTGCCGGACGAGGTGAAGCAGCGTCTGGCGAAGAAGCGCGACCAGCGCATCACCGAGGCCGGCGAGATCATCATCCAGGCCCAGCGCTTCCGCAGCCAGGAGCAGAACCGCGAAGACGCGCGCGCGCGCCTGGCGGCGCTGGTACGCACGGCGCTGGAGCCGCCGAAGCCGCGCGTAGCCACCAAGCCGACGCGTTCCTCGCAGCGCCGGCGCTTGGAAACCAAACGCCTGCATGGCACACTCAAGCAGGATCGAAGCAAACGCCACCTGAGCGACGAATAATGCCGACCGTATTGCCCTTGCCCGACAGCGCGCCGCGCGCCAACACCCCGAAATGGCTGAAAGCCGCCGCCGCCAAAACACTGGATCTGGCCGGCTGGAAGATGGCCGGCGAATGGCCGGATCTGAACAAGATGGTGATCATCGGCGCGCCGCATTCCTCGGCCTGGGACGCCATCTGGGGCCTGCTGGCGAAGGTGGCGATGGACCTGCACATCTTCTACATGGGCAAGCAGGAAGCCTTCGTCTGGCCGCTAGGGCCGCTGATGAAGTGGCTGGGCGGCATCCCGGTCAACCGCGCCGCGCCCGGCGGCATCGCCGACCAGGTGGCCAAGCAGATGATCGACGCCGAGCGCATGTGGTTCGTGCTGGCTCCGGAAGGCACGCGCAAGCCGGTGACGCAGTGGAAGACCGGCTTCTGGAAGATCGCCAAGAAAGCCGGGGTGCCGGTGCTGTGCGTGTATTTCGATTACGCCACCAAGACCATCGGCACCGGCCCGCTGATCGAGCTCAGCGACGACATGGCCGCCGACATCGCCAGGATCCGCGCCTGGTACGCGCCGGTCAAGGGCAAGCACCGCGGCGTCTGAGCTGCCGCGGCCGCAGGCGCCGCACATTCCGCCGATCTAGGAATTTTTCCAATTGACCCGCGCCCACGTGCGGGCGAGGATGGCGCTCGGCCGGGCTTGACCCGGCTTTGTCCCATCCGGGGGTTCAGGGCGATGCAGCGATTCATCATCAACACGCGGATCCAGTTCACCGGCGAGCACGAAGTGCACAACGTCAGTGCGGGCTGCCCGTATATGCCGTCCGAGACGCACCGGATCGACCTGGGCGAGCACCCGGATTGCCACAGCGCCCTGGCCGAGGCGCGCCGCAATTGGCCGCCGCGGCGCATCAACGGCTGCCGCTGGTGCGCGCGCGAGTGCCAT
>CAZRXZ010000019.1:0-9602 GCA_964604095.1 uncultured Arenimonas sp.
GGATCTGGTCGGAGGAGCGGAACAACAGGCTGGCGAACGACAGCTCGATCTTGCGTGAACCGGCCGGCAGGCGGATCGGCGGATCCAGCGCGACCTGGCGGTCGTCGACCAACAGGGTTTCGATCAGCGCCGGCGGCGGCGTGACCTGATGCCGCGACAGCTCTTCCGGCCGCACCACCGCCACGCCGTTGGCGGTCGCGACCCAGATGCTGCCGTCCGCGTCGCGCAGGGCGGCCGGACCGGAGGTACCGTTGCATTGCGCGCTGCCCATGCCGTCGGCTTCGGAAAAGCGCACGCTGCGCAGGCGCGGCGCGCGGCCGTCGGCCACCGCCTCCATCTCGCTGCGGGTGACGTGGATCACGCCGCGGTTGGAGGTCAGCCAGAAGTTGCCGGCACGGTCGGTGACGATCTCGAAAATGGAGGACACCGGTAGCCCGTGCCGCACGTTGACCGCCGCCAGCTTGCCGTCGCGCAGGCGCAGCACGCCGCGGTCGGTGGCGATCCAGAGCGTGCCGTCGGCATCCTCGCGGAAGGCATAGACATCGGCGGCATCGTCGAAATGCGAAATCGGGATGCTGTTGACCGCGCCGTCCTCGACATAGACCAGCCCGGCCGAGGTGCCGACCCAGACCCGGCCGTCCCCGGTCTCATGCAGCGCCATCACATACTCGACCGGCAAGCCCTTGTCCTCGCCGATGCGGCGGACGTCGGCGCCGCGCTTGCGGAACAGCCCGCGCGAGGTGCCGACCCAGAGATTGCCCTGACGGTCCTCCAGGATGGCCCGCACCTGCGAGCCGAACAGCGGGCTGTCTTCGGGCAGACGCTCGCGCACCTTGCCGTCCTTCCAGTTCAGCAGACCGGTGGAATACATGCCGACCCACATGCTGCCGTCGCGCGCGTTGGCCAGGCTCAGCACCGCCTCGCTCTCCACGCTCAGATCGCCGGTCACCGGGCTGGCGCGGTCGCCCGCGAAGCGGCTCAGGCCGCGCGCGGTGCCGATCATGATGCTGCCGTCCGGCCGCTTCAGCAGGGTCCGCACGTAGTCGTCGCGCAGGCCGCGGTTATGGTCGATGGAAGTGAAGGGCAGGTCGGCGAAGCGGATCAACCCGTTGCTGGTGCCGGCCCAGAGGCTGCCTTCGCGGTCCTTGAACAGCGAGCGCACGTTGTTGTTCGGAATGCCGTGATCGGTATCCAGCCGCTCCACGCCGGCCGGGGTATAGCGGTGCAGGCCTTTGTTGACGGTGCCGAACCAGATGCCGTCGGTACCGTCGTCCTGGATGCTGACCACGGCATCGCCGGTGGCCGCGAGGCTGCTGATTCGGCCGCCGCGCATCAGGAACAGCCCGCGTTGGGCGCCCAGATACAGGCCGCCGCCGGGCGCATGGGCCAGCACATAGACGCCGCCGGTCGGCTCGGCGCCGCCGTCGAACAGACGGGCGCGGCCGCGTTCGAGCCGGATCAGGCCGCTGCCGGTGCCGGCCCAGACCGCGCCGTCGCGATCGGCCAGCAGCATGTACACCCGGCCCTCGGGCACGCCTTGGGCGGCACCCCAATGCTCGGTCTTGCCGTCCGCGCCGATATAGGTCAGGCCGTCGCGTTCGTGCGCCACCCACAGTCCGCCCTTGGCGTCTTCGAAGGCGTCGGAAACGTCCTCCTCCACCAGGCCCTGCGCGTGGCCGTAATGGCGCCATTGGCCGCCGCGGTAAACGGCCACGCCGCCGCGCGAGGTGGACACCACCAAGCTGCCGCGCGGGCTGACCACCAGGCGTCGGATGCCGTTGTCGTGCAATGCCGGCGTGTTGTCCGGACCGTAAATGCGGAAATCCTGGCCGTTGTAGCGCACCAGGCCTTCCCAGGTGGCGAACCACAGATAGCCGTCCGGCGTCTGGGCGATGGAGTTGACCTGGTTGTGCGGCAAGCCGTTGCGCGTGGTCCAGGTCTCACGCGAATACTCGGAGATGGATTTCCGTTCCGCGGCCTCCGACACGCCGCCGAACAGCGCCATCAAGCTGCACAAGACCCAAACTAAACGCGGCATCCTGCAATCACTCCAAACCGAAACGGCTCCCCCAGCGCGTAGTGTAACGGCATATCGCGTCCAGAAGGGCCTGCGCTAGAATGCCGATGAGCCCGCACCGACACGCCGACGACCGAAGCCCGCCCATGGATACCGAAAACCGCATCGCCATTTCCCCCCGCCCGGCCGTGGATGCGGCCTTGGCCGCCCGCATCGCATCCGACCTGTTCGGGGTAGAGGGCCCGGTGCGCGAGCTGGGCAGTTCGCAGGACCGCAATTTCCGCATCGACACCCCGGCCGGCCCGCGCGTGCTCAAGATCGCCAACCGCGGCTGGGGCCGCGAGACCCTGGAAGCCCAGCATGCGGCCATGCGCCATCTGGCGCGCACGGATCCCGCGCTGAAGGCGCCGGTGCCGTTCGCCGACGCCGCCGGCGTCGAAATCCGCGACTATCCGGTCGGCGACGACCGGCTGCCGGTGCGCCTGCTGTCCTATGTCGAGGGCCGGCCGCTGACCGGCATCGGCTATCTGGCACCGGATGTCATCGCCGATCTGGGCGAAGTGTCCGGCCGCACCTGCGCGGCCTTGGCCGATTTCGACCACCCCGGCCTGGAGCGCGCCGTGCAATGGGATCTGCGCCGCGCCGACGAGGTCATCGCGCGTCTGCATCCGGATGTGCGCAGCGCCGACCGGCGCGAGCGGGTGGTGGCCGCGGCGGCGGCGGCCGAACGCGCGCTGGCGCCATTGAAAGCGCGGTTGCCGATGCAGGCCATCCACGGCGACATCACCGACGACAACGTGGTCGGCGGCCGAGACGCCGCGGGCCGCATCCGCCCCGACGGCATCATCGACCTGGGCGACCTGACGCGCACCTGGCGCATCGGCGAACTGGCCATCACCTGCTCTTCGGTGCTGCATCACCGGCCGGACGCGCCGCTGTCGGTGCTGCATGCGGTGCGCGCGTTCGACCGGCACGTGCCGCTGGACGACGCCGAGATCGCGGCGTTCTGGCCGCTGATGGTGCTGCGCGGCGGCGCCTTGGTGGTCAGCGGCGAACACCAGGCCACGCTCGACCCGGACAATCCCTCGGTGCTGGAGCCGATCGAAAACGAATGGCGGCTGTTCGAGGTCGCGGCCTCGGTGCCGTTCGCGCTGGCCGAAGCCGCGCTGCGCGCGGCATTGGGCCGCGGCCTGACGCCGGAGCAGCAGGCCATGCGTGCCGTGTTGGCCGGCTGCGCGCCGCTGTTTCCCGACATCGCCCGCTTCGACGCGGCGGACCTGTCCAGCACCAGCGACGCCCTGCACGAAGGCCGCTGGCTGCAACCGCAGGCCGACGCGCGCATCCTGGCCACCGCGGCCGTACGCGCTGGCGCGGCGGCCACGCGCTACGGCGAATTCCGGTTCACGCGCACGCCGGCGCGTTCGGCCGAAGCGCCGCAGACCTGCGCGCTCGGCATCGATTTCCGGGTGCCGCCCGACAGCCAGGCGGTGGCGCCGCTGGACTGCCGGGTGACGGCGGCGGACAGCGCCGGACTGACCCTGGACAGCGCCGCCGGCCGCATCCGTCTGGACGGGCTGCAACACACGCTGGCCGTGGGCACGCCGCTGGCGCGCGGGCAACCCATCGGCCGCAGCGACAGCCGCGCCCTGCGCGTGCAACTCTGCCTGAACGACACCTCGGCCATGCCGCGTTTCTGCGACGCCGAATGGGCGCCGGCCTGGCAAACGCTTTGCCCCGACCCCTCGCCCTTGCTGGGCTGCGCGCTGGCGGCGCCGGCCGCCGATGCCGAGGGCCTGCTGGCGCGCCGCAAAGGCGCGTTCGCCGACGTGCAGGTGCATTACTACCGCCAGCCGATGCGCATGGAGCGCGGCTGGAAGCAGTACCTGGTCGACAGCGAGGCGCGCGCCTACCTGGACATGGTCAACAACGTGGCCGCCATCGGCCATGGCCACCCGCGCTTGGCCGAGGCCGTGCACCGGCAACTGCTGACGCTCAACACCAACTCGCGCTTCCACTACGCCGCCATCGCCGAATTCAGCGAACGCCTGGCGGAGCTGGCGCCGCCCGGCCTGGACAGCGTGCTGCTGGTGAACTCGGGCTCGGAGGCGGTCGATCTGGCCTTGCGCATGGCGCAGACGGTCACCGGCCGGATGGACATTGTGGCGGTACGCGAGGCCTACCACGGCTGGACCCTGCTGTCGGACGCGGTCACCACCTCGGTGGCCGACAACCCCAACGCCTTGGCCACGCGCCCGGATTGGGTGCATCTGGCCTCGGCGCCGAACGCCTACCGCGGCCGCTTCCGCGGCGCCGAAGCCGCCAGCGGCTACGCCAGCGAATTCCGCGCGCTGATCGACGACATGGCCGCGCGCGGCCGGCCGCCGGCGGCTTTCATCGCCGAACCGGTGTTCGGCAACGCCGGCGGCGTGCTGTTGCCGGACGGCTATCTGGCCGCCGCCTATTCGGCGGTGCGCGCGCACGGCGGGCTGTGCATCGCCGACGAAGTGCAGGTCGGCTACGGCCGGCTCGGCCACCGCTGGTGGGCGCACGAAGGCCAAGGCGTGGTGCCGGACATGATCACCGTCGCCAAGGCCATGGGCAACGGCTATCCGCTCGGCGCGGTGATCACCACCCGCGCCATCGCCGAGGCGTTCAAAAAGCAGGGCAGCCTGTTCTCCTCGGCCGGCGGCAGCCCGGCCTCCTGCGTGGCCGGCCTGGCGGTGCTGGACGCGATCCGCGACGAAGGCCTGCAGGCCAACGCCGCGCAGGTCGGCGATTTCCTGCTGGCGCGCTTCGCCGGACTGCAGGCGCGCTTTCCGCTGATCGGCGCGGTGCACGGCATGGGCCTGTACCAGGGCGTGGAACTGGTGCGCGACCGCGACAGCCGGGAACCGGCCAGCGCCGAATGCTTCGCGATCTGCGAACGCCTGCGCGAACTGGGCATCGTGGTGCAGCCCACCGGCGAACGCAACAACGTGCTGAAGATCAAACCGCCGATGTGCCTGTCGCTGGCGGACGCGGAATTCTTCGTGACGCAACTGGAACGCGTGCTGGCAGAGGGCTGGTGAGCGCCATGCAGGCACTGGCCGCCGTCTGGCATTCGAGCCGGGCGCCGTTCCTGCTGCTCACGCCGCTGTGTGTGGCGCTGGCCGCGGCCACCGCCGCGCGCGCCGGCCTGCAGCCCGACTATGCGCTCTTGGCCTTGGCCGGCATCGGTGCGCTGTCGGCGCATGCCGGGGTCAACCTGCTGAACGAATACCTGGACTTCACCGGCGGGATCGACGGCATGACGCGCCGCACCCCGTTCAGCGGCGGCAGCGGCCATCTGCCGGCGCATCCGGCGGCGGCGGGCACCGTACGCCGTGCGGGCTGGTCCGGTGTGGCGCTGACGGCGGCGATCGGGCTGTGGTTCGTCCTGCACCAAGGCCCGCTGCTGTTGCTGCCGGGGCTTATCGGCCTGTCGCTGATCGTCGGATACACGCGCTGGATCAACCGCCATCCCTGGCTTTGCCTGATCGCGCCGGGTACCGGTATCGGGTTCTGCATGATGCTGGGCGCGCATCTGGCGCTGGGCGCGCCGCCCACGGCGCTGTCCTGGCTGTGCGCCGGCCTGCTGTGTGCGGCCGGAAACAATCTGCTGCTGCTGAACCAGATTCCCGACATCGACGCCGACCGGGCCGGCGGACGGCGGCATTTCGCCATCGTGTACGGCGTGCGCGCCGCGTTCGGCGCGTATGTCGGCTTCCTGCTGGTGCAGATCGCATTATGGCGATACGGCTTGCTGGCGGGCATCCTGCCGGATCACGCCGTATGGGCAGGGCTGGCCTTCGTTCCCGCGACGGCGGCGGCAATGGGCTTCCGCCGTTTCGGCGCGGATGTCGGCCGGCACCCGTGGGTGCTGGCCGCAAACGTGGCGGCCTGCCTGCTGCTGCCGGTCCTACTCGGCGCCGCGTTGAGCGTCTAAGCCGCCTCGACCCGGATTTCGACGTCGCCGACCCGCACCACCTGGCCGGCGCGGATCTTGGCGGTCTTGCGCAGTTCCTGCGCGCCGTCCACCGACACCTCGCCGCTGGCCACGATCTGCTTGCCGATGCCGCCGCTGCCGCAGAGCCCGACCAGCTTCAGCAGCTGGTTGAGCTCCACGTAATCGCCGTCCAGGCCGAAGCGGACGCGTTGCATCAATTGAACGCGAAGGTGCGGCGGATGGTGGTGTTCTCGCCGTTGCCGCGGTACTTCCAGCGGCGCACGGTGCTGATCACCGTCTTGTCGAACACATTGCGCGGCGAGGCGCTGATGATGCGCACGCCGGTGACGTCACCGGCGCCGTTGATGCTGATCTCGGCCACCACTTCACCGGTGACGCCCGAGGCCAGCGCTTCGCGCGGATACGGCGGCTGCGGCGTACTGATCGGGGTGACCGCGGCGCGGGTGGCGCCGGCCGGCGCCGAGACGGCCGGAGCAGGGGCTTGGGTTTGCGGCGCCGGCGCCTGGACGGCCGGGGCCGGGGCTTGCGCGACCGGTGCCGGCGCGCTGGCCGGTGCCGCGGTCGGCGCCGCGATGCCGGCTTCGCGTGCGCGGCGCGCGGCTTCTTCGCGGGCCTTGGCGTCGGCCAGGGTCTTGGCTTCCTGGTCGGTCTTGGCCTGCGCCTCTGCCGCGGCGGCGGCGACGGCTTGCGCCTGGCGGGCCTTCATTTTCTCCAGGTCGTCCTTGACCCGCGCCAGCGCCGGCGCGTTCGGATCGATCATGCGGATCAGGCTTTCCAGACGCAGGGCTTCACGGTCGTCGAAGTTGGCGATGGCCTGGTCCATGCCGATGACCGCGTACGGCATGATGTCGACCAGGGCCGTTTCCACCGAATCGTCCTTGGTCTGCAGCTTCTGGCGCAGGGCCAGATAGTATTCCAAGGCGTTGTTGCCGGACGGCTTGTACCACCGCTGCTCCATCACCGCCTTGCGGGCGCCGTCGCGCAGGTCTTTCTCGGGGAATTGCACCAGACGGTCGATCGAGGTCTGCACCTTCTGTTTCTGGGTCTTGGCCACATTCGCGGCCGCGGCCTGCGGGTCGTCGGTTTTGTCCGAACACGCCGCCAGGGCCAACGACAGGGCCAGACCCATGCCAAGCAGGCCGACCGGGCCCGAAGTGCGGTTTTTCTGATTCATTTTCATTGATTTATTTTCCCCCGAGAGAACCCATAGAACAGTAAATTTTACGGATATTGTCAAGCGATTTAACGGATTTTTACGCCAGTCATCGATATGATGTTAAAAAATCCTTAATATACGGATTGTGCCCCGAACCGTGCGGCAGACGCTGTGCCGAACAAGGCCCCTTAACATGATGAAGCGCAAAATCCTGAGCCTGGCCTTACACGGCGCCCTGCTCGCCACCGTCCACGGCACCGCCTCCGCGCAGGAGCCGGTCAAGGCCTTGGACAGCATCCAGGTGACCGGTTCGCGCATCAAGCGCGTGGACGCCGAAACCGCCAGCCCGCTGCAGCTGATCGACCGCGAGGCGATCGAACGCAGCGGCGCGCTGACCATCGGCGATTTCCTGCAGGACATTCCCGCCATCGCCGGCGCCGCCATCAACCCGGCGGTCAACAACGGCGGCGGCGACGGTTCGGCCACCATTTCCCTGCGCGGCCTGGGCGAAGACCGCACCCTGCTGCTGGTCAACGGCCGCCGCATCGTCAACCGCGACATCAACGCCATCCCGATGACCCTGGTGGCCAGCGTCGAGGTGCTGAAGGACGGCGCGTCGGCGATCTACGGCTCGGACGCGGTCGGCGGCGTGGTCAACTTCATCCTGAAATCGAATTTCGAAGGTGCGGAAGTCCGGCTGGACTGGGGCATCTCGGCACGCGGCGACGGCCAACGGCACGGCGCCAGCGCCACCTGGGGCACCTCGGGCGAACGCGGCAACCTGATCGTCAGCGCCAACCGCAGCGAGCAGCACGAAGTGCGCGCGGCCGACCGCGCCTATTCCCGCGACGCGCTGTCGCTGGGCTCGGAATTCTCCACCGACGTCGTCAACCTAGGCTCCAGCGCCGGCATCACCGGACGTTACGACCTGGTGCCGACCGACGCCGACGGCGCGCCGCTGGACCCGGCCGCCAGCGCGGCCTTGGTCTCGTACTACGGCTGCGACCAGGTGACCCGGATTCCGGGCCAAGCCGGCACCGGCCTAGCCGACTTCCGCTGCTTCGATTTGGCGCGCGACGCCTACAACTACCAAGCGGCCGGCAATCTGCAATTGACCCCGCAGGAGCGCACCGGTGTGTTCGTGACCGGCAATTTCGACCTCGGCGCCGGCGTCACGGCCTACATGGACGCCTTCGCCAGCCGGACCCGCTCCGCAGCGCAGATCGCGCCCTTGCCGCTCGACGGCCAATCCGACGGCCTCACGCTGTCGCGTTTCAGCCAGTACAACCCGTTCGGAGTCGACGTCCAGGACCTGCGCCTGCGCCTGGAACGGCTGGGTAACCGCCGCTACGAATACGACACCGATGTCGCCCAGGTCAACGCCGGCGTGAACGGCGGCATCGGCGAAACCGGCTGGTCCTGGGATTTCGCGCTCAGCTACGGCCGCATCGCGCAGGACAACCGCGATATCGGCTATCTCGATTTCGATGCCTTGGCGGCGGCGCTCGGGCCCTCGCAGAACGGCGTCTGCTACACCGACGGCGGCTTCGGCACGCCGATTCCCGGCTGCGTGCCGGTCGATTTCGTCGGCGCCTTCGATGCCGGCTCCGCCGCCGGCCAAGCGCAGACCGCGGCCCTGCAGGCCATGGGCCTGGACGTGCGCAACCGGCAGCGCGAGACCCTGAAGGGCTTCCAGGCCAATGTCAGCGGCGAACTGGCGGAGCTCGCCAACGGCAGCGTGCTGGCGGCGTTCGGCGTCGAATACCGGCACGAGAGCCTGCGCTTCGATCCGGCCGCGGCCACCCTGGTCGATCCGGCCGCGGGCTACACCTGCGGCGTGTCCTCCGAGCTGTGCAGCGCGCCGACCCGCGGCAGCTACACGGTGAAGGAAGCCTATGCCGAGGCCTTGGTGCCGGTAAGCGCGCAGGTCAACCTGATTTTCGGCACCCGCTGGTCGGATTACTCGACCTTCGGCGACACCCTGAACAGCAAGATCGGCCTGGAATGGCGGCCATCCGGCCGACTGCTGCTGCGCGGCACGCATGCCCAGGTGTTCCGCGCCCCGAGCATCCGCGACCTGTACGGCGGCGATGCCGCCTCGGCCGACACCTACAGCGATCCCTGCAACGGCATCCTGCAAAGCGGCGGCGGCCTGTCGCTGAATCCGGCCTGCGCCAACATCGTCGCCGACGGCAGCTACAGCCAGCGCGACACCCAGCTCAGCGCCATCAAGGGCGGCAACGCCGCGCTCGACGCCGAGCAGGGCACCGTCACCACCGCCGGTTTCCTGTACGAGCCGGGCTGGCTGCCGGGCACCGCGGTCAACGTCGATTTCTGGCGCATGCACCTGGATGACGCCATCGGCAGCTACGGCAGCCAGAACATCCTGAACGACTGCTTCAACAGCAGCGCCGCCGATCCCTCGCCGCTGTGCGCGCTGTTCA
>CAZRXZ010000020.1:0-9510 GCA_964604095.1 uncultured Arenimonas sp.
TGCTGAACTGGCTGCTGATCGCGGCCTTGGTGGCCGCCGGCATCGGTTTCGACTTCGCCGGGCTGTACGCGTTCCGGCGCCGGCGCACCACCATCAATCCGCTGCATCCGGAAAAATCCAGCGCCTTGGTGTCCGAGGGCGTGTACCGCATCACCCGCAATCCGATGTACGTGGGCATGGCCTGCTTCCTGGCGGCTTGGGCGCTGTATCTGGACGCGCCGCTGGCCTGGTTCGGCGTGGCCGCGTTCGTGGCCTTCATCACCCGTTTCCAGATCATCCCGGAAGAGCGCATGCTGGCGCGCCTGTTCGGCGCCGAATTCGACACCTACCGCGCGCACGTGCGGCGCTGGCTGTAGGGCGCGCGCATGTACGAATCGCGCCACCAGAAACCGCTGGACCGCCGCCAGTTCGCCCGGCGCGTGTTCAACCACGGGCTGGCCGCAATCGGTCTGCTGGTGTTTTCGGTGGCGCTCGGCATGGCCGGCTACATCGGCTTCGAACGCCTGCCGGCGATGGACGCGTTCCTGAACACCGCCATGCTGCTGGGCGGCATGGGCCCGGTGGATCCGCCGCGGAGCGCGGCCGGCAAACTGTTCGCCGGCCTGTTCGCGCTGTACGCCGGACTGGTGTTCATCCTGGCCGCGGCGTTGATGCTGGCGCCGGTACTGCACCGGCTGCTGCACCGCTTCCACTGGCGCGAAGACCGCGGCTGAGGCCGCGCCGGCTCAGTCGCCCTGGTCCAGCGGCAACACCGCCTGCTGCAGCTCGATGCTGCTTTCGCCGGCCATGATCTTCTTGAATTCGGGCCGCGACACCGACACGTAGCGCTCGTTGCCGCCGACCTCGACCTGCGGACCGTCGGTCACCGCGCGGCCGTGCGCGTCCACGCGCACCACCATGGTGGCCTTGCGGCCGGTGTGGCAGATGGTCTTCAGCTCCACCAGGTTATCGGCCCAGGCCAGCAGGTATTGGCTGCCTTCGAACAGCTCGCCGCGGAAATCGGTGCGCAGGCCGTAGGCCAGCACCGGAATGCCGAGCGCATCGACCACCTCGGTCAACTGCCAGACCTGTGCCTTGCTCAGGAACTGCGACTCGTCCACCAGCACGCAGTCGATGCGGCCCTTGGCCGCGAGGTTCTGCCGCGTGAGCGTGGCCAGGTCGTCGTCGCCGGTGAAGGTCATCGCGTTGGCCTTCAGCCCGATGCGCGAGGCGACCACGCCGACGCCGGCGCGGTCGTCCAGCTTCGGGGTCAGGATCAGCGTGCGCATGCCGCGCTCGTGGTAGTTGTACGCGCTCTGCAGCAAGGTGGTGGTCTTGCCGGCGTTCATGGTCGAGTAGTAGAAATACAGCTTGGCCAAGCGGGAGTCCTCAGGGCTTGTCGGTTTCGGGGGATTTCGGCGGCAGCGCCTGCAGTTCGCTGGCGCTCACGGTGCCGGTCGGCAACGCTTTCCAGGCGACATTTTGCCATTTCCAGTACGCTTCCGGCTGCCAGAAGCGGTCTTGGTAGAAATCCTCGCCGTTGATGGTGATCGGCATGCCGCCCGGACCGGGTATCTCGATGCGCAAGGTGCCGACGAAGCCCGTGCGGCTGCCGGTGATGTTGCGGCGGTCGCGCTCCAGAATACGCTCGATGCGCGGTTTGGCGGCGGCATCGCCGTAGCGTGCGTACAGCCCGGGTCCGATGGCCAGCGCACGGGCCCGCTCCTGCGCGTTCAGCGCAGCCCAATACTGCTCGCGCTTGGCGACCAGATCCTTGTACAGGCGCTCGGCCGCCATATCCATCCAGACATACGCCTCGGCGCGGTCGGTGGCCGCGCCCTCGCCTTTCCACAGCATCTCGGCCACCATCGCCTGCGAGGGCTTGTCGGCGTAGTAAGCGCCTTTGCGGAACTGGCGCAGCGCCTCGCGGTGCTCGCCCTTGGCGTAGCTTTTCATGCCCAGGATGCGCGCGCGCAGATCCGGATGGCTGGCCAGGAAACTGCGCGACTGCACGATGAAGCGGGTGTCGTCGGGGCCGTCCAGCGCCGATGCCGGGGCCGGCGCATCGGACGCGCCGGCGGCGGCGGACCAGAGCAGGACAATCAACAGGAAACGGTTCATCGCGGAAACTCCTTCGCGGGGATTACGGTACAGCCTACGCATGGCGGCGCGCGTCAGCGCGTGCCATCGGTCATGCCGGCGGCGCGATGCCGAGACGGTCCAGGGCCTTGGTGAATTCGGCGTCCAACGGCGCGCGCGCGTCCACCAGTTCACCCGATAGCGGGTGAGCGAAGCGTAAACGGCCGGCATGCAGCAGCATGCGGTGCACGCCCAGCATGCGGAACGCGCGGTTGTGCCGGCCGTCGCCGTGGCTGGTGTCGCCGATCAGGTGGTGCGATACGTGCTTGAGATGGCGGCGGATCTGGCGGAAACGGCCGGTGACCGGCGTGCAGCGCAGCAGCGCGTAGCGCGAGGTCGGATGCTCCGCGCTCGGCACCGGCAACTCGGCGGTGGCCAGGCGCTCGAACTCGGTGACCGCCGGCTTCTTCTCCGGCTTGCCGGGGCCGCCGTCCAGCGCATGGTCGACCGTGAAGGCCGCCTCCGGCCAACCGCGGCAGACGGCGAGGTAATCCTTGCGCACCTCGCGGCCCATGAACATCTTGCCCAAGGCGGCGGCGGTTTCGGCGTCGAAGGCGACCAGCACGCAGCCGCTGGTGGCGCGGTCGAGCCGGTGGATCAGGTGCACGCGCGAATCGAACTGGTCGCGCAGGCGGTGCAGCAGGAAATCGTCTTCGCCGCGCGACAGGCCGCTGGCGTGCGCCATCAGTCCGGCCGGTTTGTCGACCACCGCGCAGACCGCATCGCGGTACAGCACCGCCAGGGCGGCTTCGCTCACGGGCGGCGCGGCCAGGCCGCGGCGAACGACAGCACGGCCACCGCCACGGTGGCGTAACGCCAAGGCGCCGGGCCGGCGAACAGCTGCAGGGTCACGGCCGCCAGCGCCGCGGTCACGCCCAGCACCAGCGCGAACAGCTGACGCTGGTTGCGCTGGCTGACCGCGACCAGGCGCGCGATGTCCTCGGAGCGCATGCGGATGTCGGACTCGCCGTGCACCTGCTTGACCAGGAAGGCCTGCAGCAGGGCCGGCAGGTCGGCGGCATCGCGCGCCAGCTCCGGCCAGCGCGCGCGCAGGCGCTCGGCCACCGCCTTGACGCTGTAGCGCGTACGCAGAATCTCCTCCAGTACCGGCCGCGCCACCGCCCACAGGTCGATCTGCGGATCGAGCGTACGCGCCAGACCCTCGGTGTTGAGCAGGGTCTTCTGCAGCAGGATCAGCTGCGGCTGCAGGGTCAGCTGGTATTTCTGCGCGGTGCGCAGCAGCTTGCCGATCACCTCGGCGATGGAGAACTCCGACAGCGGCCGGGTGAAGTACGGCTCGCATACCGCGCGTACGGCCGCCTCCAGCTCGTCCAGGCGCAGATGCGCCGGCATCCAGCCGGCCTGCACGTGCAGGCGCGCGATGGCGCGGTAGTCCTTGCGGAAGATGGCCATGAAGTTCTCGGCCAGATAGTACTGGTCCTGCTCGCTGAGCTGGCCGACAATGCCGAAATCGAGCGCGATGAAGCGGGCCGCGGCCGGCTCGCGCACATCGACCCAGATGTTGCCGGCGTGCGCGTCGGCGTGGAAGTAGTTGTCGCGGAACACCTGCCGGTACAGGATGCGTACGGCCTGCGCGGCCAACGCGCGGCGGTCGATGCCGAGACGGTCGAGCGCGTCGATGCTGTCGGCCGGCACGCCGTACACGCGCTCCATCACCAGCACGCGTTCGCGGGTCAGGCTCCACTCGATGGCCGGCACCTGCAGTTCGTCGCCGTCCTGCCACAGCCGGCGCATCAGGCTGGCGTTGGCGGCCTCGCGCTGCAGGTCGCATTCGGCCAGCAGCGTGGTCTCCAGTTCGGCCACCACGTCGTGCGGGCGGATCTTGTCGGCGTTCGGGTGCAGGCGGCGGATGCCGTCGGCCAGCAGGCGCATCAAGGCGATGTCCTTGCCGATGCGGGCCTCGATGCCCGGCCGCAGCACCTTGACCACCACCGCGCGGCCGTCCGGCAGCCAGGCGGCGTGCACCTGCGCGATCGAGGCCGAGGCCAGCGGCTCGTCGTCGAAGCGTTCGAACACCTCGCTCAACGGACGGCCCAGCGCCTCGGCCACGAGGGCCTTGGCTTGGGCGGAATCGAACGGCGCCACCTGGTCGCGCAGGCCGGCCAACTCATCGGCGATGTCGGCCGGCAACAGGTCGCGGCGGGTGGAAAGCACCTGTCCGAGCTTGACGAACAAGGGGCCGAGTTCCTGCAGCGCCAAGCGCAGGCGGACGCCGCGCGGCTGCCCGCGGTGGGCCTTGGCGGTGGGCGAGAACAGCTTGAACAGACGAACGAGCGGTTTGGCGCGCGAAGCCGGTAGCCATTCGTCCAGGCCGTAGCGCGAAGCGGTGCGCACGATCGCCAACGCGCGCAGCATCGGCTTCATCGCAGGCCGTCCAACAGGCGATCGACCCGCGCCTGCAGGCGGTCGCCGCGCTGGCGCAGGCGGTCGACGTCGGTGTGGAAGGCGTCCAGTTCGGCGCGGCCGACCACCACGCGCGCTTCCTCGGTGGCGTATTCGGCGCCGGCGCGCGCCAGGTTGGCGGCGCTGACGCGCGCATGGCGCAGGCCTTCGCGCAGGATCTTGGCGACCTGCGGCCCGAGCACCGGACCGAAGGCGGTGACGAACGGCGCCTGCCAGTCGGGATCGAAACCCTTGACCAGATCCTGCAGCACGCGCGCCAGCTCGACGTCGCCGCTGATGCGCATGGCGCCGACGGCGGTCTTGCCCTGCGCCAGCAGCGGCAGGGATTGCAGCAGGCCGGACAGCCGGCTCTTGACGCTGACGTCGGCCTCGACGCCGGGCGTGACCGGGCCGATATGCAGATGGCCTTCGCGCACGTCGATGGCCAGGGCGATGTCCGGCGACTGCAGATGCGCCTCGATGCGGCGGCCGTCGAGCGTGCGCAGCTTGTCGCGGCTGGCCTCGTCGAGCGCCAGCAGACGGTTCAGCGCATCTTCCAGCACACGGCCGGCGAGCGGTTTGACGGCATCGAAGGGAAAGGCGGGCGTATTCATGATTCGGGCTTCCGGCAGCTGTCCTGCAGACGGCGCAGTCCTTCGGCGAAGGACACCTGCGGCACGTAGCCGAAATCGCGGCGCGCTGCCGAGACATCATACCAATGCTCGGTCGACAGTTGTTCGGCCAGGAAGCGCGTCATCGGCGGCTCGCCGCCCAAGCGCAATACCGTCCACAGCGCCTCGCACAGCGCGCCCAGGCCATAGGCCAGCGGATACGGCAGGCTGCGGCGCACCGGCGGCGCACCGGCGGCGGCCAGCAGGCCGTTGACGATCTCGCGCACCGGCTTGGGTTCGGCATTGGAGATGAAGTAAGCCTTGCCGGCGCAGGCGGCGCCCGGCGTCAGCGCATCCAGCGCCTGCAGATGCGCCTGCACCACGTTGTCGATATAGGTGCAGTCCATGCGGTTGCCGCCGTCGCCGATGAAGCGCAGACGGCCGGCATGCGCGCGTTCGGCCAGGCGCGGCAGCAACTGCGTGTCGCCCGGACCCCAGATCAAGCGCGGCCGCAACGCCACGGTGGCGAAGTCCGGCGCGTCGGCGGCCAGCACCGCGCGCTCGGCCAGCATCTTGGTGTGCGGGTAGTGCGCGGAAAAACGCGTACCGTACGGCGTGTCGGTTTCATTGCCGCCGGCCACCGCGCGGCGTCCGGCATGCACCACGCTCGGCGTGGAGGTGTACACGAAGCGGCGGATGCCGGCGGCGCGGGCTTCGGCCAACAGCACCTGCGTGCCGGTGACATTGGTGCGGTAGAAGTCGTCCCAGGCGCCCCAGCCGCTGGCCTTGGCGGCGTTATGCAGCACCGCGTCCGCGCCGGCCACGGCCCGGCGCACGGCCTCGGCATCGTCCAGCGCGCCCTGCACCTGGGTCACGCCCAGCGCGTCCAGCGCCGCGGAATGGCGGCGTTGCAGGCTGACCACCGTATCGCCGCGCGCGCGCAGCGCGCGGCACAGAGCCAGGCCCAGAAACCCGCTGCCGCCGGTGACCAGCACCTTCACCGCTTCCGCTCCAGCTGCTGCGCGGCCCAGACCGCCAACTGCTCGCGGCCGATCTTGGCGTTGTGGCGGATGTCGACCGGAAAGCCCGGATGCACCAGGAAGGTGTCGATGTGCTGGGTGTGCCGGTGCGTGCGTGCGATCTGGCGCAATTCCTCGAACAGGGCCTCGCGCGGCATCGGGTGCGCCGGATCGAGCTCCAGGCACAGCACCGGCTTCTGCCGGCCGTATTCGCCCAAACCGACCAAGGCGGTACGCTTCAGCGCCGGATGGCGGTTGAACACCGGCTCGACGTTTTCGGTGCCGAGCAGGCCTTGGCGCGTCTGCAGGCGCTGCGATTTGCGGCCGCAGAACCACAGCCGGCCCTGGGAATCCTGCCAAGCCAGATCGCCCATGCGGTGCACGACGCGGGTATCGCCGTCGGGCAGGGTTTCGCGGATCTTACCGAGCCGGTTGGCGCCGTCGCGGCGGAAATAGCTGTCGGTGGCGCTCGGGCCGGCCACGGTGACCTCGCCGATCTCGCCCGGCGGCACGCACAGCGCGTCGTCCCAGGTCTCGATGGCCTCGTCGCGGATTTGAATCAGGCGCACTTGGTTTTCCGGCAAGGCCCAGCCGACGCAGGTGCCGAAGCCCTGCTCGGTACCGGCGCGGGTCAGCGCCAGCTGCGCGCCGTCGATCGCCGCCACCGGCAGGCATTCGGTGGCGCCGTAGGGCGTCCAGAACCGGGCCTCGGGCGCGCACAGGGCGCGGATACGCTCGACCGTGTCGGCCGGCACCGGCGCACCGGCGGAAATCAGGCAGCGCAGGCCGGGCATCGGCTGGCCGTGCCTGGCCAGCACCGCCATCAGTGCCGGTGAACCGAACAGCTGGGTCACCCCGAAGCGTTCGATGGCATGCAGCAGCTTGCGCGGATCGGCACTGCCGGGCCGGCGCGGGTCCATGTCGGGAATCACGCTGGTCAGGCCCAACGCGGGGTCGAACAGGGCGAACGGCGGGAAGGTCGGCAGGCTGACGCCGCCGGCCTCGACCGCGAACGCCTGCTGCAGCAGGCGCACCTGCGCGGTGAAATGGCGGTGCCGGTACAGCACGCCCTTGGGCACGCCGGTGGAGCCGGAGGTGAACAGGATGGCGGCTTCGTCGTCACCGTCCACGGCCGGCAGCTCGGCGCGGCTGGCGCGGCCCAAGGCCTCCACCGCCGCCAGGGTCTTGCCGCCGAACCACGGCACCGGGCCGGCGGTGACCTTGCGTCGCACGCTCGGCGCCCAGCGCAGCAGCATTTTCGCCAGCTGCGCCAGCGGAATGCCGATGAAGGCCTGCGGCTCGGCTTCGCGCAGGCACTGCTTGAGCGCGGAGCGCGCAATGCCCGGATCGATCAGCACCGGCACCGCGCCGTTGCGCAGCAGGGCGAACATCACCAGGAAGAACTCGATGGACGGCTTCAGCATCACCACCGCCCGCGTGCCGCGGCCGATGCCGTAGGCCTGCAGGCCGCGCGCCAGGTCCGCCACACGCGCGTCCAGCGCGCGGTAGCTGATGGTCACATCGTAGCGGGCGAAGCCGCCGGGGCCTTTGCCGCCGGGGCAGCGGATGGCGACGGCTTCGCCGAGCTCGGCCGCGCGCAGCGGCAGGATGTCCGCGATGTTGGTCAAACCGGGCATCGCCGATGGCCCTCAGCCGACCGGATGGCGGTCGAGGAACTGCCGGATCGCCGGCACCAGCTCCTCGTGCTTGTCTTCCAGCACGTAATGGCCGGCGTCCCCGTAGATCTTCTGGGTGGCGTTCGGCAGTTCCTTGACGAAGCGGGCCAGGAAATCCTGGTCGAACACGAAATCCTGCAGGCCCCAGCCGATGAAGGCCGGCACGTCGCGGTAGCTCGGCAACGCGGCCTCGGCCTGCTTGACCAGCGCCCAGGCATCGTCGCCGGTCTTGAGCGGAATGTCCTGCACGAAACGGTGCACCGCGCGGCGGTGGTTCCAGCTGTCGTACGGCGCCAGCAGCGCCTTGCGGCTGGCCGGCGGAATCGGCCGCGCCACGCCCAAATCGGCGGCGCCGCGGGCGAAGAAGTTGAAGCCGCGGATCAGCACCGCGCCCAGCAACGGGATGCGGCCGACCGCGATCTGCCACATCAGGCGCCGGCTTTCCGGCAACGGGAAGGACGAGGTATTCAGGATCACCAGGCGCGCCACCCGGCCCGGATGGCGCAGCGCCCAGGCGAAGCCGATCATGCCGCCCCAGTC
Organism: uncultured Arenimonas sp.; assembly: GCA_964604095.1. Taxonomy (GTDB): domain Bacteria; phylum Pseudomonadota; class Gammaproteobacteria; order Xanthomonadales; family Xanthomonadaceae; genus Arenimonas. Next base: position 8,368 of record CAZRXZ010000020.1, read on the forward strand.
GTGCACGGCCAGGGTGATCGGGCCTTTCAGGTCGAGCGAAGCGATCAGGCGATCGAGGTCTTCGACGCGCGAGGCCAGGGTGTAGCGGTAGTCGGCGTCAGCGGGCTTGTCGGACAGGCCCATGCCGACGTGATCGGGCACGATGCAGCGGTAGCCGTCCTTCAGGCCGGCCACCAGATGGCGCCAGTAATAGCTCCAGGACGGATTGCCGTGCAGCATCAGCACCGGCGGCGCGTCGGCCGGGCCTTCGTCGAGATAGCTCAGGCCGATGCCGCCGCCGCGGTCGAAGCGCTTCGGCAGGAACGGATAATCCGGATACAGCGGCAGCTCGGCCACGGATTACCAGACCACTTCGGCCATCGAGCAGTTCAGGCCCGAACCGATGCCGAGCAGCGCGATGCGCTGGCCCTTCTTCAGGCGGCCCATTTCCTTGAGCTTGCTGAGCACGATCGGCACCGAGGCCGGGCCGATGTTGCCGTGCTCGTGGAAGATGGTCATGACCTTGTTCGGGTCGATGTTGAAGGCCTTGATCATGGTGTCGGTGTGCACGCGGCTGACCTGGTGCACCACGAACTCGTCGATCTCCTCGACCGCCCAGCCCATGGCCAGGCGCGCGGCGGCGAAGGTCTTGGCGGCCAGCTTCATGCCCTCGATCAGCAGCATGCGGGTGTCGGTCACCATGCGGTCGAGGTTGCCGCGGCACAGGGTGTTCCATTCGGTGGCCGCACGCGAGACGCCGCCGCGGTAACGCGGCGCGTCCGGCACCAGCTCGGCGCGGGCCATCACCATGGCGGCGGCGCCGCAGCCCAGGGTCAGCGAGGCCAGCTCGCTGCGGAACTGCTCTTCGGTCAGGTCCGGGCTCTTCATGCGCGCCAGGGTCTTTTCATACACCATGTTGGCGGTCTCGCCGTCGACCACCAGGGCGTAGTCGATCTCGCCGCGCTCCAGCATGCGGCTGGCCACGTCCATGCCGTTCAGGAAGGCCAGGCAGGCGTTGGCGATGTCGAAATTCATGCAGGTGTCGGGCAGGCCGAGGTTGCCGGACACGATGCTGGCGGTGGACGGCTCCAGGAAGTCGCGGCTGACCGAGGTGTTGACCAGCAGGCCGACCTTGCTGCGGTCGATGCCGGCGTCGGCCAGGGC
>CAZRXZ010000021.1:0-9470 GCA_964604095.1 uncultured Arenimonas sp.
TGCGCGGCGGCGGCCGATACCGTACAATTTTGGTCCTGAATACGGCCCACGGACGCCCGAATCGCCATGTTGCGCGTCACCAAACTCACCGATTACGCCACCATCGTGCTGGCCTGCCTGGCCAAGGCGCCCGCGCGCGTGCACAGCGCCAGCGAACTGGCCGAGCTGGCCGGGCTGGAGGCGCCGACGGTGAGCAAGGTGCTCAAGCCGCTGGCCCGCGCCGGCCTGGTCGAGGCCTTCCGCGGCAGCCAGGGCGGCTACCGCCTGGCCAAGCCGGCCCGGCAGATCTCGCTGCATGCCGTGGTGGAGGCCATGGAGGGCCGCCTGGGCATGACCGAATGCTCGGGCGACCACAGCCAGTGCGAACTGGAAGCCACCTGCGGCATCCAGGGCCATTGGCAACGCATCAACGACGTGATCGCCGACGCGCTGCGCGCGGTCTCGGTCGCCGACCTCGGCCAAAGCGGCCGCAAACCCATCCCGCTGTCACTGGCAAAGGCATGACCATGGCCACCGAACGCACCGAAATCGAACGTCAACTCGAACGCCGCTACGAAGCCGGCTTCGTCACCGACATCGAATCCGACACCCTGCCGCCCGGCCTGAACGAGGACGTGGTGCGCTTCATCTCGGCCAAGAAGGGCGAGCCCGACTGGCTGACCGAATGGCGCCTGGCCGCGTACCGGCACTGGCTGACCATGACGCCACCGGAATGGGCCAAGCTCGAGATCGCCCCGATCGATTTCCAGGCGATCAGCTATTACGCCGCGCCCAAGGCCAAATACGCCTCGCTCGACGAGGTGCCGCAGGAGCTGCTGGACACCTACGAGAAGCTCGGCGTACCGCTGCACGAGCGCGCGCGCCTGGCCGGCGTGGCGGTCGACGCGGTGTTCGACTCGGTCTCGGTCGGCACCACCTACCAGAAGGAGCTGGCCGAGAAGGGCATCATCTTCTGTTCGCTCTCGGAGGCGGTGAAGGAGCACCCGGAACTGGTGCGCAAGTACCTGGGCAGCGTGGTGCCGACCGGCGACAACTACTTCGCGGCGCTGAATTCGGCGGTGTTCTCCGACGGCAGCTTCGTGTACATCCCGAAAGGCGTACGCAGCCCGATGGAGCTGAGCACCTACTTCCGCATCAACGCCCGCGACACCGGCCAGTTCGAGCGCACCCTGATCGTGTGCGAGGACGACGCCTACGTGTCCTACCTGGAAGGCTGCACCGCGCCGATGCGCGACGAGAACCAGCTGCACGCGGCGGTGGTCGAGCTGGTCTGCCTGGAGCGCGCCGAGATCAAGTACAGCACGGTGCAGAACTGGTACCCGGGCGACGAGAACGGCGTCGGCGGCATCTACAATTTCGTGACCAAGCGCGGCGAATGCCGCGGCGCCGGCAGCAAGATCAGCTGGACCCAGGTCGAGACCGGTTCGGCGATCACCTGGAAATACCCGAGCTGCGTGCTGCTCGGCGAGGATTCGGTCGGCGAGTTCTATTCCGTCGCGCTGACCCATCACCGGCAGCAGGCCGACACCGGCACCAAGATGATCCACGTCGGCCGCGGCAGCAAGTCCAAGATCATCAGCAAGGGCATCAGCGCCGGCCGCGGCCAGAACACCTACCGCGGCCTGGTGCGCGTGGAAGCCGGCGCCGAGGGCGCGCGCAACTACACCCAGTGCGATTCGCTGCTGATCGGCAAACGCTGCGGCGCGCATACCTTCCCGTACATCGAGGTGCGCAACCCGAGCGCGGTGCTGGAGCACGAGGCCACCACCTCCAAGATCTCCGACGACCAGCTGTTCTACTGCCGCTCGCGCGGCATCGGCGCCGAGGACGCGGTGTCGATGATCGTGGACGGCTTCTGCAAGCAGGTGTTCAAGGAACTGCCGATGGAGTTCGCGGTGGAGGCCAAGAAGCTGCTGGAAGTGAGCCTGGAAGGCGCGGTCGGTTAACCCCATTTTTTCGAAGAGAACGCCATGTTAGAAATCATCGACCTGCACGCCACCGTCGGCGGCAAGGAAATCCTGAAAGGCTTCAGCCTGACCCTGCAGCCCGGCCAGGTGCATGCCATCATGGGCCCGAACGGCGCCGGCAAATCCACCCTCGGCTACGTGCTGTCCGGCCGCGAGGGCTACGAGATCACCGGCGGCAGCGTCCGCTTCGAGGGCACCGACATCGCCGGGCTGGCGCCGGAAGAACGCGCCGCGCTCGGCCTGTTCCTGGCCTTCCAGTACCCGGTCGAGATCCCCGGCGTGAACAACACCTACTTCCTGCGCACCGCGCTGAACGCCCAACGCAAGGCGCGCGGCGAGCCCGAGCTGGACTCGATGGCGTTCCTGAAGCTGGTGCGCCAGAAGCTCTCGGTGCTGCATCTGAAGGACGAGCTGCTGCACCGCGCGGTCAACAGCGGCTTCTCCGGCGGCGAGAAGAAGCGCAACGAGATCTTCCAGCTGGCCCTGCTGGAACCCAAGCTCGCCATCCTCGACGAGACCGACTCCGGCCTGGACATCGACGCGCTGAAGGCGGTCGCCGACGGCGTCAACCACATGCGCAGCCCGGAACGTTCGTTCCTGGTGATCACCCACTACCAGCGCCTGCTCGACTACATCAAGCCGGACGTGGTGCACGTGCTGAGCGAAGGCCGCATCGTGGCCAGCGGCGGGCCGGAACTGGCCCTGCAGCTGGAGCGCGAAGGCTACGCCGGCATCCGCGCGGGCGCGCAGTGATGACGGCGCTGCTCGACAGCCTGGCCACGCTGGCCGCCGGCGTTCCGCACAGCCGCTTTCCGCGCGTGCAGGAATGGCGTGAAGCCGCCCTGGCGCAGGCGTTGCGCCTCGGCCTGCCGACCAACCGGCACGAGGGCTGGCGCCATGCGCCGCTGCGTCCGCTGGCCGGCAAGGCGTTCGCGGCCGAAACCCACGCGGCCGAGATCGACGCCGCGCGCCTGCCGCCGGCGCCGCGCCTGGTGCTGGTGAACGGCCGCTTCAGCGCCGCGCACAGCGACATCGCCGCCCTGCCCGGGCTGCAGGTGAAGCGCCTGGCCGACGCCCTGCAGGGCGATGACGAGCGCGCCGTGGCCGTGCTCGGCCGCGTCTTTGCCGATGCCGAAGGCCCGTTCGCGGCGCTGAACACGGCCCTGGCCGAAGACGGCCTGCTGATCGAAACGCCGGCCGACACCGCGTTCGACACGCCCCTGCATCTGGTGCTGCTGCAGACCGACGGCGCGCGCGGCGCGCAGGCGCTGCGGCACAAGATCGAATGCCGCGACAACAGCCGGCTGCAGGTCATCGAACACCACCTCGGCGGCGGCCAGGCGCTGGACAACCAGCTCTGGCACGTGCACCTGAAACCCGGCAGCCGCTTGACGCACGTGCGCCTGCAGGACCTCGGTCCGCAGCACACCGGCATCCAGCGCGCCGACGTGCTGGTCGCCGGCGACGCCGAATACGTGCGCCTGGACATCGACACCGGCGGCCACTACCTGCGCCATGAGCTGAACATCGCGCTGCAGGGCCGCGGCGCGCGCGTGCGCTCGGGCGGCGTGCTGTGGGGCGAAGGCGGCGGCAACCTCGACACCCGTCTGTCGGTCCGCCACCAGGCGCCGGACAGCGCCTGCGAGCTGCTCTGGCGCGGACTGGCCGACCACAAGGCCCGGATCAACGTGTTCGGCGGCATCCGCATCGATGCCGGCGCCGACGGCAGCGACGCCGCGCTGTCGAACAAGAACCTGCTGCTGTCGCCGCAGGCGCAGGTCAACACCCAGCCGGCGCTGGAGATCTACGCCGACGAGGTCAAGGCCGCGCACGGCGCCACCGTCGGGCAACTGGACGCCGCCGCCCTGTTCTATCTGCGTTCGCGCGGCGTACCGGCGCGCGAGGCGGCCGCCATGCTGACCCGCGCGTTCTACGCCGAGGCCCTGGCGGTGCTCGACGAGGACCTGCGCGAAATCGTGCGGCCGTATCTGCCGGCGCGCCTGCGGCCCGAGGAGGATTGATGCACGCCATCGACTGGCGCGCCGTGCGCGCCGACTTCCCGATCCTGACCCGCACGGTGCACGACAAGCCGCTGGTGTACCTGGACAGCGCCAACACCGCGCAGAAGCCGCAGGCGGTCATCGATGCCGTCGACGACTTCTACCGCCACCACAACGCCAACGTCTCGCGCGCGGTGCACCAGCTCGGCAGCGAAGCGACCGAGGCCTATGAGGGCGCGCGCCGCGCCGTGGCGCGCTTCGTCAACGTGCACCCGAACGACCTGGTGCTGACCTCCGGCACCACCCAGGCCATCAACCTGGTCGCCTATGCCTTCGCCCTGCCGCGCCTGCAACCCGGCGACGTGATCCTGGCCACGCGCATGGAGCACCACGCCAACCTGGTGCCCTGGCAGCTGGTGGCCGAACGCTGCGGCGCGACCGTACAGCCGGTGGAAATCACCGCGGACGGCGAGATCGACCTGCCGGCGCTGAAGGCGCAGCTGAGCGGTCCGGTCAGGCTGCTGGCGCTGGCGCACGTCTCGAACGTGCTGGGCACGGTCAATCCGGTGGCCGAGATCTGCGCGCTGGCGCGCAAGGCCGGCATCGCCACCGTGGTCGACGGCTCGCAGGCGGTGCCGCACATGCCGGTCGACATCCCGGCGCTGGGCTGCGATTTCTACGCCTTCACCGGCCACAAGGTCTGCGGCCCGACCGGTACCGGCGCGCTCTGGGCCCGGCGCGAGCATCTGCAGGCGATGCCGCCGTTCTTCGGCGGCGGCGAGATGATCCGCGAAGTGCGCTTCGAAAAGACCACCTTCAACGACCCGCCGCACAAGTTCGAGGCCGGCACGCCCAATATCGCCGGTTTCGTCGGCCTGGGCGCCGCGGTCGAGTACCTGTCCGGCATCGGCATGGCACGCATCGCCGAACGCGAGCAGGAGCTGCTGGACTACGCCAGCCGGCAGCTGCGCGCGGTCGACGGCCTGCGCATCATCGGCGAGGCCCGGCACAAGGCCGCGGTGATCTCGTTCCTGATCGAGGGCGCGCACGGGCACGACCTGGCCACCCTGCTCGACCTGGAAGGCGTGGCGGTGCGCTCCGGCCACCACTGCGCGCATCCGCTGATGCAGTTCTACGGCGTGCCGGCCACCTGCCGCGCGTCCTTCGCGTTCTACAACACCGAGGCCGAGGTCGATGCGCTCATCGCCGCCATCGCCAAGGTCCGGCGCATGCTGGGTTGAGGGCTGACATGGAGCTGCAGTTCCGCAACGCCGCCGAAGCCGACGCCGACGCCATCGTGGCCTTGGTCGAGTCGGCCTACCGCGGCGACGCCAGCCGCTCCGGTTGGACCACCGAAGCCGATTTCCTCGACGGCCAACGCACCGACGCCGACGGCGTACGCGCCGACATCGCGCGCCCCGCCAGCCTGATCCGGCTGGCGCTGGACGGCGACGGCCGGCTGCTGGCCTGTTGCCATCTGGAACGCACCGGCCCGGCCTGCTACTTCGGCATGTTCTCGGTCGACCCGACCCGCCAGGGCGGCGGCATCGGCAAGCGGTTGATGGCCGAGGCCGAACGCCTGGCGCGCGACGACTGGGCCTGCACCCGCATGGAGATGACCGTGATCGACATCCGCGACGAACTGATCGCGTTCTACCAGCGCCGCGGCTACCGCCGCACCGGCGTGAAAAAACCGTTCCCGTACGGCGACGCGCGCTTCGGCCAGCCGCTGCGCGACGACCTTCGCTTCGAGGTGCTGGAAAAACCGTTGGAGGACGCCCGATGAGCGCGCCCTTGACCGGCTGGCAGGCGGTCTGCCGCACCGAGGAACTGCTGCCCGGCGAGCACACCGTGTGCTTCGACGGCGATACCGCGATCCTGGTCTGCAACGTGGACGGCGAACTGTACGCGCTGGAAGACAAATGCACGCACCAGGATTTCGAGCTCAGCGCCGCGCCGCTGCAGGGCGCCGAGATCGAGTGCGTGCTGCACGGCGCGCGTTTCGACGTGCGCAGCGGCCAGGCCTTGTGCGGCCCGGCCTACGCGCCGGCGCCGAAATTCCCGGTGCGCGTCGAACACGGCGTGATCTACACCCGCGACGACCGCTGAGCGGATCAGCCGCCGATGCGGCCGGCGGCCGGATCCGGCAACAGTTCGGGGTTCTCCGCGGCGCCGGCGTGCCGTTCGGTGATCTTGATCCACAGCGCTTCGCCCACGCCCTCCAGGATCAGACGCCAGAAGCCCGGCACCGGCTGCAGCAGCAGGCCGTCGCCGGCGACCACCTGCGGCGTGCCGGGATCGTCCTTGATGCGGATTTCGCCGGCAAGCACGTACACGAACCAGCGCACGCCCGGCTCGGCCAGGCAGAACAGGGTGCCGTGCATGGCCCGGCGCTCGACCGAAACCGACACCGCCTCGCGCTTCCAGATGAAGTTGAAGTCCCGGCTCGGCCCGCCGATCGGTTCGGCCGCCATCGGCCACTCGCCCGGGAAACGGTAGCTGCCGTACGGCGGACGCAGCTCCACCGGCTTTTCCGGAAACGGCGGCAACAGGCGCAGGCCTTCGCCGCTGAGCAGGGTCAGCGAACGGTCGCAACCGGGGAATTCGGAGAACGGGCCGGCCTGCTCGATATCGGCCACCGATGCGCGCCACTGCCAATCCTCCGCGCCGTCGGGAAAGCGGCAGATTTCCTGCGTGCTGCCGCCGCCGTTCTTCCAGGGCATGACGGTGTACGCGGCGTGCGGATAATGGCGGAAGCTCATGCGCGCCAGTGTCGCACAGGCCGGGCACCGACGCAAAAACGGACGCCCGGCCGAAGCCGGGCGTCAAGACGGCGGACCGTCAGGGATCAGCGCGCCGGCGCTTTCTTGGCGGCGGCCGGCACGGCCGTGCGGGCCGCGCCGACGCTGATGCGGGCGGCATTGCGCTTGACCGTGGCCTCGCCGATGCCTTTGACCTTGGCCAGATCGGCGGCGCTGCGGAACGGGCCGTTGGCTTTGCGGTACGTGACGATGGCCTGGGCCTTGCTCGGACCGACGCCGTCGAGCAGGCGGTCGAGGGTGGCCGCATCGGCGGTGTTGATGTTGACCGTGGTGGTCGGTGCGGCGTGGGCGGCGCCGGCCAGGCACAGCGCGAGGATCAGGGTCTTCAGGGTCAGGGCGATGGATTTCATGGCGGTCTCCGGGATGGTTTTGGGGGGACTGGCGTCGTCGCCAGGTGCAGCCAGTGTCGCGCGCCGGCCGCGACGGCATCAGCGGGCGATGCCGCATCGGCGTGTCGGAAAATTCCGAATCGACGGTTCACGACCCGTTACCGGCAATGCGGGTAAAATGGTGCTTTCGCAGCACACAAGGCACGCCCCATGGACAAGACCGCCCTTTCGACCTTCATCCAGCAGCGCTGGGACGCCGACATCGTCGGCCAGCTGGTCGAGTACATCAAGATCCCGAACAAGTCGCCGATGTTCGACGCCGACTGGCAGGCCAACGGCTACATGGAGCAGGCCACCCAGCTGCTGGCGGGCTGGGCCAAGGCCCAGGACATCCCGGGCATGACGGTCGAGGTGGTGCGGCTGGACAACCGCACGCCGCTGATCTTCATCGAGATCGACGGCGAAGGCGAGGACTGCGTGCTGATGTACGGCCACCTCGACAAGCAACCGGAAATGACCGGCTGGGACGATGACCTCGGCCCCTGGAAGCCGGTGATCAAGGGCGACAAACTGTACGGCCGCGGCGGCGCCGACGACGGCTACGCCCTGTTCGGCTCGCTGACCGCCATCGCCGCGCTCAAGGCGCAGAACATCCCGCATGCGCGCACCGTGATCCTGATCGAGGCCTGCGAGGAATCCGGCAGCTACGACCTGCCGCATTACGTCGACCACCTGGCCGCGCGCATCGGCAAGCCGAGCCTGGTGGTGTGCCTGGATTCCGGCTGCGCCAACTACGACCAGCTCTGGTGCACCACCTCGCTGCGCGGCCTGGCCGGCGGCAACCTGCGCGTCGACGTGCTGAGCGAAGGCGTGCATTCCGGCGACGCCTCCGGCATCGTGCCGTCCAGCTTCCGCGTGCTGCGCCAGCTGCTCAACCGCATCGAGGACGTCGACTCCGGCCGCATCCACCGCGACGAGCTGCATGTCGACATCCCGGCGCAGCGCCTGGCGCAGGCCCGCCGCGCCGCCGAGGTGCTGGGCGACGAGGTCTACGACAAATTCCCGTTCCTGCCCGGCATGCGCCCGATGAACGAGGACCTGGGCGAACTGATCCTGAACCGCACCTGGCGTCCGGCGCTGTCGGTCACCGGCGTCGACGGCATGCCGGCGCTGTCCAACGCCGGCAACGTGCTGCGTCCGTTCACCGCGGTCAAGGTCTCGCTGCGCATCCCGCCGATGCTGGACCCGGAAGCCGCCACCCGCTTCCTGAAGGACACCTTCGAATCGAACCCGCCGTACAACGCCAAGGTCAGCTTCGAGATCGAGAAGGCCTCCACCGGCTGGAACGCGCCGGCCTTGGCGCCTTGGCTGGAAACCGCGATCGAAGACGCCTCGCAGGCGGCGTTCGGCGCGCCGGCCATGTACATGGGCGAAGGCGGCACCATCCCGTTCATGGGCATGCTGGGCGAGAAGTTCCCCGGCGCGCAGTTCATGATCACCGGCGTGCTCGGCCCGCACAGCAACGCGCACGGCCCGAACGAATTCCTGCACATCCCCACCGGCAAGCGCGTGACCGAAGCGGTGGCGCATGTGGTGGCGGCGCATTACCGCGCCGGCCTGCAGGGCCTGACCCAAGGCGTGGCCGCGCACGAAGGCCACGCCCAGTTCGGCGACCACGGCTGCTGTTGATCCTCCTGCCCTTCGGGCGGCTTGGGCTAAATCCCCCTGCCCTTCGGGCATCCCCCTTTTCCAAAGGGGGAAACACACCTCAGCACTGCACACCTCCCTTCCCCTGGAAGGGAGGCCGGGAGGGATGGCGGACTCCTGCCCTTCGGGCATCCCCCTTTTCCAAAGGGGGAAACACACCTCAGCACTGCACACCTCCCTTCCCCTGGAAGGGAGGCCGGGAGGGATGGCTCAGCCGATCCGTTTCAGGATGGCATCGACCATGGCGTCGATGTCCTGCCCGGCGGTGCGCAGGTGCAGCTCCGGGTTCTCCGGCGCTTCATACGGCGAGGAGATGCCGGTGAAGTTCGGCAACTCGCCGCGGCGGGCCTTGGCGTAGAGGCCTTTCACGTCACGTTGTTCGCACAGTTCGATCGGGGTGTCGACGAACACCTCGATGAAGCCGTCCTCGCCGAACAGCGCGCGCGCCATGGCGCGCTCGGCGCGGTACGGCGAAATGAAGCTGACCAGCACGATCAGGCCGGCGTCGACCATCAAGCGCGCCACTTCCGCCACGCGCCGGATGTTCTCGACGCGGTCGGCTTCGGTGAAGCCCAGGTCCTTGTTCAGGCCGTGCCGGACGTTGTCGCCGTCCAGCAGGTAGGTGTGGTGGTGCGCGGCCAGCAG
>CAZRXZ010000022.1:0-5498 GCA_964604095.1 uncultured Arenimonas sp.
TCGATCAGCTGATCGTCGGCGGCGGCATCGCCAACACCTTCATGGCCGCGGTCGGTCTGCCGGTCGGCAAGTCGCTGTACGAGCCCGACCTGATCGATACCGCCAAGGCCATCCTGGCCGACGCCAAAGCCCGCGGCGCCGATATCCCGGTGCCGTCCGACGTGGTGGTGGCCAAGGCCTTCGCCGCCGATGCCGAAGCGACGGTGAAAGCCGCCGCCGAGGTGGCCGAGGACGACCTGATCCTCGATATCGGCCCGGAAACCGCCGCGCGCTACGCGGCGATGATCGAACAGGCCGGCACCGTGGTCTGGAACGGCCCGGTCGGCGTGTTCGAGTTCGATGCCTTCGCCCACGGTACCGAAGCGCTGGCCAAGGCCATCGCGCGCTCCAAGGCGTTCTCCATCGCCGGCGGCGGCGACACCCTGGCGGCGGTCGACAAGTTCGGCATCGAAGCCGATGTCGGCTACATCTCCACCGGCGGCGGCGCGTTCCTCGAATTCCTGGAAGGCAAGCAATTGCCGGCGGTCGCGGCCTTGGCCGCCCGCGGCGCCTAATCGGCGCCGAACCGATAGTCCCGGGTGTTCAGATAGGCCAGCCATTCCGCCTTCAGCAGACCGAACACCAAGGAGTCCTGGATTCCGTCCGGATGGTGGAAGCGTTGCCGCAGCAGCCCTTCGCGCCGGAATCCCAGTTTATCCAGCACCGCATTCGAGCGCAGGTTGTTCGGTTCGGTATCGGCCTCGATGCGCTGCAGGCCGAGTTCGAGAAGTCCGTAGCTGATCGCCAGCGTGGCGGCCTCGCCCGCCAGGCCTTGTCCCCAGCAGTCCGGCAGCAGGGCATAGCCGAGTCCGGCGCGGGCGTGCGTCGGGTTGATTTCGTACAGGGTGCAGGTGCCGATCAGGGCGTCCGTCGCCGGATCGGCGACGATCCAATTCAATACCGTGCGTTGCGTGAAGCCGTCGAGGATGGTCTTCGCGTAGTCCACCGCCTCGGCGTGTTCGGTCATCGGGCCGCGGCTCCAGTAGCGCATCACCCGCGGGTCCGAGAACAGCCGGTACAGGCCGGCGATGTCGTCCTCGCGCAGTCCGCGCAGGCGGATGCGGTCGCTTTCCAGTACCGGGAACTCTGCTAGAGTGGCAAGCCTGCCCCTGATATGCTGTGCCGATGGAGAGTCGCGCATGGTTTCCGGCGCATCCGAATAAAATCAACACCGAGTATACGCACAATGAGTCCGAATTTCCGCCGCACCAAAATCCTCGCCACCCTGGGTCCTGCCACCGACGCCCCCGGCGTGCTGGCGCAGCTCATCGAAGCGGGGGTCAACGTGGTGCGCCTGAACTTCTCGCACGGCACGCCCGAGCAGCATGGCGAGCGCGTGGCGCGCGTGCGCGAGATCGCCGCCGGGCTGGGGCGCGAGGTCGGCATCCTGGCCGACCTGCAGGGTCCGAAGATCCGCATCGAGAAATTCGCCGCCGACAAGGTCCAGCTGGTCACCGGCAACGAATTCCGTCTGGTCTGCCGCGCCGACGCGCCGGCCGGCGACGAAACCCAGGTCGGCGTCAGCTACTTGGGCCTGGTCGGCGACGTCGCGCCGGGCGATACCCTGCTGCTGGACGACGGCCTGGTCGCGTTGGCGGTCACCGCGGTCGAGGGCGACACCATCGTCACCCGTGTGCTGGCCGGCGGCGCGCTGTCCAACCGCAAGGGCCTGAACCGCCTCGGCGGCGGCCTGTCGCTGGACGCCCTGTCCGAGCAGGACAAGGCGCACATCGCCATCGCCGCGCAGCTCGACGTCGATTTCCTGGCGGTCTCGTTCTGCCGCAGCGCGGCCGACATCGAGCAGGCGCGCGCCATCGCGCGCAGCCACGGCTCCTATGCGCACATCGTGGCCAAGATCGAACGCGCCGAAGCCATCGAGCGCCTGGTGGAGATCACCCAGGCCAGCGACGTGGTGATGGTGGCGCGCGGCGACCTGGGCGTGGAGATCGGCGACGCCGAGCTGCCGGGCCTGCAGAAACGCATCATCCGCACCGCGCTGGAATGCAACAAGGTGGTGATCACCGCCACGCAGATGCTGCAGTCGATGGTCGACAATCCGATCCCGACCCGCGCCGAGGTGCTGGACGTGGCCAACTCGGTGATCGACGGCACCGACGCGGTCATGCTCTCGGCCGAAACCGCATCCGGGGCCTATCCGGTCAAGGCGGTCGAGGCCATGGCGCGCATCTGCCTCGGCGCCGAGCGCCAGTTCAAGCACGACACCGACTTCGAGGCCGCCCCGCGCGACCTGGAGCGCGTCGACCAGGCCATCGCGATGTCGGCGATGTTCATCGCCGAGCATATCCGCCTGCGCGGCATCATCGCGCTGACCGAATCCGGCGGTACCGCCCGCTACCTGTCGCGCTACCGCGCCAACGTGCCGCTGTTCGGCCTGTCGCGTTTCGGCTACGCGCGCCGGCGCATGGCGTTGATGCGCGACGTGGTGCCGGTCGATTTCGACAGCGACGGCCAATCGATGCGGGTGGCCGCGCGCAAGGCCATCAAACAGCTGTTCATGCAGGGCCACCTGGCCGCCGGCGACCGCGTGCTGATCACCAGCGGCGACCACATGGAGCAGCACGGCGCCACCAACACCCTGCGTCTGCTGGCGGTGGGCGAAGGCGGCAACACCGAAGGCCTGGGCGAACTGTAAGCCGCCCGGGGTTCAGCCCTCGGCGTCGCCCCGGTAATACAGGTTGTGTTCGTTGTCGGTCGAGGGCGTGCTGGCGTAGTCCTGCAGCGGCACCAGTTTGCCGTCCTCCAGCACGTATTCCCAGGTCCGGTAGCCGGTCTGCTTGAGCGCGGCGTCCATCACCGGTCCTTCCACCGTCAGCAAACGGCTGTCCAGGCGCAGGCCCTGCACCCAGGGGCCGTAGCCGCCGCCGAAGCGGGTTTCCAGCACCTTGCCGCTGCGCTTGCTGACGAACGCCTGTTCGACGCAGGCGGTGCCGCAGCCCCACTGCACCAGGATGTATTCACCGGCGAACACCGGCTCGCCGGTCAAGGCTTCGGTGAAGCGGCTGCGGTATTCGCGCGCCAATGCGGTATCCGGCGCCAGCGCGGCGGCCGGTCCGGCGAACGGCGCATCGGCGGGGTAGGCGCCGAATTCGGCGCGCGCCGCATCCGTGTGTGCGGGTGCCGGTGCGGGTGCCGACACGGTCGGTTCGACCGGGGGCGAGGTCGGGGCGCTGCAGGCGCAGAGCAGCAGGCAAAGGGTAAGGGCGGTGCGGAGCATGCGGTTCGGTCTCCCGGGTGGATGCATGAACGTGGAGTGATTCTAGCAAGCCGCGGCGCGGCGCGCGGCGGCGGCCGGCCACGGGCTATCGGGTATAATACCGCCACCTCAACCACTTCCGGACCGTCCCCATGAGCATCGACCAACTCCCCGAAATCGCTTTGGCCATGGTGGCCCACGGCAAAGGCATCATCGCCATCGACGAATCCAACGCCACCATCAAGAAGCGCTTCGACAGCGTCGGCGTGGAATGCACCGAGGAGAACCGCCGTGCCTACCGCGAGATGCTGCTGACCACCCCGGGCCTGGGCGATTACATCTCCGGCGCCATCCTGTACGACGAAACCCTGCGCCAGAAGACCAAGGACGGCAAGCCGTTCACCCAGGTGATGATGGAAAACGGCATCCTGCCGGGCATCAAGGTCGACAAAGGCACCGTGCCGCTGGCCGGCTTCCCGGGTGAAGTGGTCACCGAAGGCCTGGACGGCCTGCGCGACCGCCTGAAGGAATACGCCGCGCTCGGCGCCAAGTTCGCCAAATGGCGCGCGGTCATCAACATCGGCGAAGACATGCCGTCCAAGACCTGCATCGACGCCAACATGCACGCCCTGGCCCGCTATGCCGCGCTGTGCCAGGAAGCCGGTATCGTGCCGATGGTCGAGCCGGAAATCATCATGGACGGCGACCACGACATCGACACCTGCTACGACGTGACCGAAGCGACCCTGCGCGAGCTGTTCCAGCAGCTGTTCGAGAACAACGTGCTGATCGAAGGCGTGATCCTGAAGGCCAGCATGGTGCTGTCGGGCAAGGACTGCGAAGAGCAGGCCGACGTCGAGGAAGTGGCGGCCCAGACCGTGCACTGCCTGAAGGCCACCGTGCCGGCCAACCTGCCGGGCATCGTGTTCCTGTCCGGCGGCCAATCCGACGAACTGGCCACCGAGCACCTGAACGAGATGAACACCTTCGAGAACAACCCCTGGCCGCTGAGCTTCAGCTACGGCCGCGCCATGCAGTCGGCGGCGCTGAAGATCTGGGCCAAGGACATCGTCAACAACGTGGCCGAAGCGCAGAAAACGGTCTATGCCCGCGCCAAGGACAACGGCTTGGCCGCCATGGGCGAGTGGAAATAACTCCCGCCCCGCATGAAGTCCCGAGAAACGCCGGCTTGCCGGCGTTTTTCTTTACGGGGCCTTAACCGCGCCTGCACAGGGCCCGTTTATAATCGAGGTCCTGCCTTGAAAGGACACCCCATGCGCCTCGCTCCGATTGCCCTGTTGCTGCTGCTGACCGCCTGCGGCGGCGATGATGCCGACCGCAAGAAGGATGCCGGTCCGCCGGCTACGGTCACCGTGGTCGCCCTGGCGCCGGAATCCTGGCGCGACAGCATCGACGCCGTCGGCACGGTGAAGGCGCGGGATTCGGTGGTGATCGCCGCCAAGCAATCCGAACGCATCGCCGCCGTGCGTTTCGAAAGCGGCCAGCGCGTGGCCAAAGGCCAGGTGCTGGTCGAGCTCGATGCCGGTACGGTCAAGGCCGAGTTGGCCGAAGCGCGCGCCACGCTGGTCGATCTGGAGGCGCAGGTAGCGCGTCTGCGCGATCTGCAGAGCCGGCAGTTGGTGGCGCGCAGCCAGCTGGATACCGCGGTAGCCAGCCGCAACGCCGCCGCCGCACGTGTGCAGGCCGCGCAGGTGCGCTTGGACGAACGCGTCATCCGCGCGCCGTTCGCCGGCGTGCTCGGCCTGCGTCAGGTCAGCCAGGGCCAGTACGTCAACGCCGGCGCCGCCATGGTCAACCTCGACGACCTCGAACGCATGTGGGTGGATTTCCCCGTTCCGGAAAGCCGCCTCGCCGACCTCAAGCCCGGCATGACGCTGGCGCTGGCGGCCGACGCCTATCCGCAGCAGGTGTTCCAGGCGCGCGTGGCGGGCATCGATTCGCGCGTCGACATCGCCACCCGCGCCGTGATGGTGCGCGCCGAAATCGCCGACGCCGAAGGCCGGGTGCGCCCCGGCATGCTGATGCGGGTGTCGCTGCAGCGCGACGCGGTCGATGCCCTGGTGCTGCCGGAACTGGCGCTGCAACAGGTCGGCAACCGCACCTTCGTGTATCTGGCCGCGGAGGACGGGACCGCCGTCAGCCGTGACGTCCGCGTCGGCGGCCGCCGTGACGGCCGCGCCGTGGTGCTCGCGTTCGGCAAGGCAGCCGTGGGCATGGCCCGCGA
>CAZRXZ010000022.1:5508-9332 GCA_964604095.1 uncultured Arenimonas sp.
CTGAAGGCCGGCGAGCGGGTGGTGCTGGACGGCACCTCCAAGCTGCGCGACGGACAGAAGATCCGTATCGTCCCGGCCGCGGCGAAGCCCGCGCCATGATCCTCTCCGACGTCTCCATCAAACGCCCGGTGTTCGCCGCGGTGATCAGCCTGATGCTGGTCACCATCGGCCTGATCGCGTTCACCCGCCTGCCGCTGCGCGAGCTGCCCAACATCGATCCGCCGGTGGTGTCGATCGACGTCAGCTATCCCGGCGCCGCCGCCGGCGTGGTCGAAACCCGCGTGACCCAGGTGCTGGAGGATGCCGTGGCCGGCATCGAGGGCGTCGACCTGGTCACCAGCTCCTCGCGCAACGGCCGCGCTTCGGTCAACCTGGAGTTCACCCTCGAGCGCGACATCGAATCGGCCGCCAACGACGTGCGCGACGCGGTCAGCCGCGTCGCCGACCGCCTGCCGGAAGAAGCCGATCCGCCGCAGGTGGCGAAGGTGGAGGCCGACGCCGAGGTGATCATCTGGATCCGCGTGGTGCAGAAGGGCGCCGACGCCTTGGCGCTGACCGATTACGCCGACCGCTACATCGTCGACCGCTTCTCCAGCATCCCCGGCGTGGCGCAGGTCCGGCTCAACGGCGGCCAGCGCTACGCCATGCGCATCTGGCTCGACGACGACGCGCTGACCGCGCGCGGCCTGACCGTCGGCGACGTCGAGAACGCGCTGCGGCGCGAGAACCTGGAGCTGCCGGCCGGCCGCCTGGAGTCGCGCGAGCGCGATTTCCTGCTGCGCGTCAACCGCAGCTTCGATTCGCCCGAGGCCTTCGGCCAGCTGGTGCTGAAGACCCTGCCGGACGGCCAGACCGTGCGTCTGTCGGATGTCGCGCGGGTGGCGCGCGAATCGGCGGAGCGCCGCTCGTGGTTCCGCGGCAACGCCGAACCCCAGCTCGCGCTCGGCATCGTCAAGACCTCCACCGCCAACTCCCTGCAGGTCGCGCGCGACGTGCGCGCCGAGGTCGAGCGCATCAACGCCGGCCTGCCGGACGGCATGAGCATGGGCATCAACTTCGACACCACGGTGTTCATCGACGCCGCGGTCGACAAGGTCTACAGCACCCTGTTCGAGGCCGTGCTGCTGGTGCTGCTGGTGATCTGGCTGTTCCTCGGCAGCGTGCGCGCCTCGCTGATTCCGGCGGTGACCGTGCCGGTCTGCCTGATGGCGGCCTTCATCGCGCTCTGGCTGTTCGGCTACTCCATCAACCTGCTGACCCTGCTGGCCCTGGTGCTGTGCATCGGTCTGGTGGTCGACGACGCCATCGTGGTGCTGGAGAACGCGCAGCGCCGCATCGACGCCGGCGAGCCGCCGATGCTGGGCGCGTTCCGCGGCACCCGCCAGGTCGCCTTCGCGGTGATCGCGACCACGGCCGTGCTGGTCGCGGTGTTCCTGCCGATGGCCTTCATCGAGGGCAACAACGGCCGGCTGTTCCGCGAGCTGGCGGTGACCATGGCCAGCGCCATCGCCATCTCGGCGCTGATCGCGCTGACGCTGACGCCGATGATGTGCTCGCTGATCCTGAAGCCGCACGACAAGAGCCGCGTCAGCGGTTTCGAGGCGCGCGTCAACGCCTTCCTGGATTCGGTCAGCCGCCGCTACGCGCATAGCCTGGAGTCGCTGCTGTCGCGCCGTGCGGCGACCGTCGGCGCCATGCTGGCGGTGCTGGCGCTCAGCGCCGGGCTGTACGTGCTGGTGCCCAAGGAACTGGCTCCGGCCGAGGACCGCGGCGTGTTCTTCGTCTCGGTCAACGGGCCGGAAGGCGCCGGCTTCGACTACACCGTGAAGCAGATGGAGCAGGTGCAGTCGGAACTGATGGCGCTGATGGCCGAGGACGGCGCCATCGACCGCATCAACGCCACCGTGCCCGGCGGTTTCGGGCCGAGCGAGGAGATGCATACCGGCCGCGCCACCGTGCTGCTCAAGCCCTGGAGCGAGCGCGCACTGGATACCTCCACCGTGGTCGAGGACGCGCGCAAGCGGCTGTCCGCGATCGCCGGCGTGCAGGCCCGGCCGCAGCAGCCCAGCGGCCTGGTGCGCGGCGGCGGGCAGCCGGTGCAGCTGGTGCTGCAGGGCTCCGACTACAACGAACTGGTGCAGTGGCGCGACCGCCTGCTCAAGCGCATGGAGGAGAACCCGGACCTGACCGCCCCGGATTCCGATTACAAGGAAACCCGTCCGCAGCTGCGCCTGGACGTGAACCGCGAACGCGCCGCCGCGCTCGGCGTGACCAACCAGGAGATCGGCCGCACGCTGGAAAGCCTGCTCGGCTCGCGCCGGGTCGGCACCTACATCCAGGGCGGCGAGGAATACGACGTGATCGTGCAGGCCGCGGCCGAGGGCCGGCGCGAACCGGCCGACCTGCTGTCGATCAACGTGCGCACCGCCAGCGGCGCGCTGGTGCCGATGGCCTCGGTGCTGCAGGTGCGCGAGCTGGCCGAGCCCGGCAGCTTCAACCGCTTCAACCGCCTGCGCGCCATCACCGTATCGGCCGGCCTGAAGCCGGACGCCAACCTGGGCGAAGCCATCGCCTGGCTGCAGAAGACCGCCGCCGAGGAGTTGCCGCCCACGGTCCAGGTCGATTACAAAGGCCAGTCGCGCGAATACCTGAAGTCCGGCCAGGCCGTGCTGTTCACCTTCGCGCTGGCGCTGTTGGTGGTGTATCTGGTGCTGGCGGCGCAGTTCGAAAGCCTGATCCATCCGTTGGTGATCCTGCTGACCGTGCCGATGGCGGTGCTCGGCGCGCTGCTCGGGCTGTGGGTGATGGGCGGCAGCCTCAACCTGTTCAGCCAGGTCGGCATCATCATGCTGATCGGGCTGGCGGCCAAGAACGGCATCCTGATCGTGGAGTTCGCCAACCAGCGCCGGGATGCCGGGCTGGGCGTGCGCGAGGCGATCCTAGAGGCCTCGGCGGTGCGTCTGCGCCCGATCCTGATGACTTCGATCGCCACCGCCGCCGGCGCCCTGCCGCTGATGCTGGGCACCGGCCCGGGCTCGGCTTCGCGCCAGGCCATCGGCATCGTGGTGGTGTTCGGCGTGCTGGCCGCCACCGCGCTGACGCTGTACGTGGTGCCGGTGGTGTACCGCTGGCTGGCGCCGTACACCGGTTCGCCGGAGCAGCGCGCGCGCGAACTCGAACGGCAGGCCGAGACGGTGCCGGACCGCGAGGCGGGCCACGGCGCCTGAGGCCGCGCCCGCCGTTTGCTACAATGCCGGCCTATCCACGACGAGGGCCGGCGGCATGTCCGATTCCAACGACAAACATCCGCTGTACCGCGGCCCCGCCTCCGCCGCGCCCGGCGCCCGCCGCGGACCGCGCCCGCCGCGCGGCGAAGACGCAGCGCGCATGCCGAGGCCGTCGCGCCATGCCGAGCCGGACGAGCGCCGCCCGCCACGCCCGCGGCGCGATGAGGCAACGGCGCGTGAGCCGGCGGCCGATATGCGTCCGGGCAAGCCCAAAGAGTCGCGCATCTACGGTTTGAACGCCTGCTTGGCGGCGTTCCGCAAGCGCCCGCAGGACATCCGCAAGCTGTGGCTGCTGGAATCGCGCATTCCCAAGCTGCAGGAGCTGCTGGCGTTCTGCGTCAAGCACCGCATCGGCTACAACGTGGTCGACGGCGAAGACCTGGACAAGCTGACCGCCAGCGCGCACCACGAAGGCGTCTGCCTGGCGCTGACGCCGGCCGCGGAAATTCCGCTGTCCACCTGGTTGATGGAGCTGCCGGCCGGTCCGGTGCTGGCGATCTGGCTGGACGGCGTCGGCAATCCGCACAATCTCGGCGC
>CAZRXZ010000023.1:0-9120 GCA_964604095.1 uncultured Arenimonas sp.
GGTGAAGCTGACACGCGACTCCTGCCGGAGCCGTTGCCAGGGTGAGGGCGAATGGGTCATAGTGGGGCCCGGGAAGGCCATGCGTGGGAAGGCCATAGTTTAAACCAGAATGCGGGGCAGGCCGATGCAGCACGCCAGACAACGCCTTTGCGGCAACTGCCTGTCGGCCTTGACCGGACTGTACTGCGCGCACTGCGGCCAGAAGCAGAAATCGGCCGTGCGCCATGTCGGGCTGCTGGCCGGCGAATTCTTCAACGACGTGCTGAACCTGGACGCCAAGCTGCTGCGCACGCTCAAGCCGCTGCTGTTCAAGCCGGGCTTCCTGAGCCTGGAATATTTCGCCGAACGCCGGGCGCGCTACGTCTCGCCGCTGAAGCTGTACTTCCTGCTCAGCCTGGTCGCCTTCTTCCTGATCCAACGCAGCGTCGACCTCGCCGCCGGCGACCAGGCGCCGATCCGGGTCGAAACCCCGGCCGCCGACCGCGACGTCACCATCGGCAATTTCAACGGCCGGCCCTGGCATGCCAAGACCAACCCGGTCCGCCTGGCGTGGCTGCCCGATGCCGGCAACGACCTGATCAACGAGCGCCTGACGCGGCTGGAAGACACCATCAAGCGCCGGGACTGGACGCAGCTGCTGCATGCCGGCCTCGCCGCCACGCCGCAGGCCTTGCTGGTGCTATTGCCGTTCTTCGCCCTGCTGCTGAAGCTGGCCTACTGGTTCAAGCGCCGGCTGTACATGGAGCATCTGATCGTGGCCCTGCACAACCACGCGTTCCTGATGCTGGCCATCACGGCGCTGACGGCGCTCTCCGGGGCCGGCGCCTGGGCCAGCGGCCTGGTCGGCTGGCAAAACCTGTTGCGGCTGCTGAACACGGCCATGCTGCTGTGGATTCCGCTGTATTTCCTATTGGTGCTGAAGCGGGTGTACCGCCAAGGCTGGCCGGCCACGCTGTTCAAGTTTGCCTTGATCGGGACCTGCTACAGCGTGTTGGCCGCATTCGGTGTGGCCCTGAACGTAATCATCGGCCTGCTGTTCCTGTAATCCGTGCGTGGAACATTTTCTGCATTCGAGGGCGCTAATTTAACGCTGAACGCCATCTGAATGCGGCTTGCGCTGTGAAACCTTTTCAACAGCCAGAGACAAACGCAGCGAATGCTGGGAAAAACCCTAAATATGGGGGTCAATAAATCCATGCGCGCACGACACATTAACGCAACACATTGATTTATATTTGTATTTCAGTTTGGTTAAAAAGTAATCAACCTGCTGGAATCCCTGTCATCAGGGGCACCGACTTGGTTTTCCAGCGCCCTTTCCACACAGTTATCCACAAGCCGTGTGGATAATGCGACGACGCCATATCTTTCAGTAAGATATCGGCAAGTATTGGCGGAAAAGCTGAAATAGGCGACATAACTGAGAAATTCCGCACACTTTTCCCGGATCGCCTGTCAGACTCGTGAAACATTTTTCAATCCAGGTCGCCGCTCACAGCGGGAATGCAGGATTTCACAGGCCTGCACTGTGGAACCTTGTACACAGGACGAGCTAAGTCCTTGATTGCCGAATTCGGGCTTGACAAACGCCGTTCAGCCTGCCTGCAGGAACGGCTAAATGATTGTTCTTTCTCCGGATTATGCGCCTGGTCAAAAAATAGACAGTCGGCCGCAAACGCCCTTTTAACGCCTTCCGCGAGAACTACCCACGGCGACATCCACAATCTTATCCACCGTTTATGTGGATAATCCCCGCCTTCGGGTAAGCTGTAGCCATTCCGGCCCGATTCGCGGCCGATGCCGCCTTTCCGGACCCCGCATGAATCCCGCGTCACCGCCCGCCTGCCTGAAAGTCGCCCTGCCGGTGCCGGTACACGGCCTGTTCGACTACCTGCCGGGCCCTGGGCGGACGGCCGACGCCGGCTGGATCGGCTGTCGGGTCCGGGTCCCGTTCGGCAACCGCCGCTTGGTCGGCTGGGTGGTGGCGGTCTGCCCGGCGGAACCGGAGGCGCCGGCACTGAAGCCTGTGGAGGAACGTCTGGATGCCGTGCCGGTATTGGCCGATGAAGCACTGGCCAGTCTGCAATGGACCGCCCGTTACTATCACGCGCCGCTGGGCGAGGTGATCACCACTGCGGTGCCCGGCGTGCTGCGCGAGGGCAAGCCCGTGCCGGACCTGTCGGTGCCGGCCTGGCGGCTGAACGAAGCCGGCCTGGCCGGCTGGCCGGGCCTGCGCCGCAACAGCCGCGTGCGGCAACTGGCGGAAATCCTGGCGCGCGGCCAGCAGCGGGAATCCGACCTGGACGCCGCGCTGCCGAACTGGCGGCCGGCGATGCGCACGCTGCAGGACCGCGACTGGGTCGATGGCCTGGCCTTGCCGCCCGAACCCATCGCCGCGCCGCCGGACGGCGCCGGGCCGCGGCTGCATCCGGCGCAAGAGGCGTGCCTGCAGGCCCTGCGCGCCGATACCGGATTCGGCGTGCACCTGATCGAAGGCGTGACCGGCAGCGGCACGACCGAAATCTACATCCAGGCCGTACTCGACTGCCTGGCCCGCGGCCGCCAGGCCTTGGTGCTGGTGCCGGAAATCGGCCTGACGCCGCAGACCCTGACGCGCTTCCAGGCCCGGCTGCCGGTGCCGGTGCATGTGCTGCACTCCAATCTCGCCGACGGCGAACGCGCACGCGCCTGGGCCGCGATGGCCGCCGGCGTCGGCCGGGTGTTGATCGGCACGCGCTCGGCGGTGTTCACGCCCCTGCCGGACGCCGGGCTGATCGTCATCGACGAGGAGCACGACGGCAGCTACAAGCAGCAGGACGGATTCCACTACCACGCCCGCGATGTGGCCATCGTGCGCGCCAAGGCGATGGCCGCGCCGGTCATCCTGGGCAGCGCCACGCCGTCACTGGAGAGCCTGCACAACGCCGAAACCGGACGCTACGCCCGGCATCTGCTGCCGGAGCGCGCCGGCGGCGCCAAACCGCCGCAGGTGCGCATCGCCGACGTGCGCAAGCTGCGGCTTGAGCACGGCTTGGGCCAGGCCATGCGCGACGGCATCGCCGCCTGTCTGGCCGCGGGCGGCCAGGCGCTGGTGTTCAAGAACCGCCGCGGCTATGCGCCGGCGTTGCTCTGCCACGACTGCGGCTTCACCGCGATGTGCCCGCGCTGCGACACCGCGCTGACCCTGCACGCCGGCCAGAAACGCCTGCACTGCCACCATTGCGGACACCAGAAAGCCAAGCCGCCGGCCTGCCCGGATTGCGGTTCGCTCGCGCTGCAACCGCAGGGCTACGGCACCGAGCGCCTGGAGGAGGCCTTGGCCGCGGCCTTCCCCGAGGTGCCCTGCATCCGCGTGGACAGCGAGACCACCCGCCGGCGCGACGGCCTGGCCAAGCGTCTGGCCGAAGCCGGCGAGGGCCCGGCCATCCTGGTCGGCACGCAGATCCTGGCCAAGGGCCACGACCTGCCGAACCTGCGCTTCGTCGGCGTGGTCGGCGTCGACGAAAGCCTGTATTCGGCCGACTTCCGTGCGCCCGAAAAACTGGCTCAATTGTTGATACAGGTGGCCGGGCGCGCCGGACGCGCGACGCATGCCGGCCACGTGCTGATCCAGACCCATCACCCCGACCACCCGATCCTGGGCGCCTTGCTGCAGGGCGGCTATCCGGCCTTCGCCGGCGAGGCGCTGCGGGAGCGCCGGCAGGCCGAGTTGCCGCCGTACGCCCACATGGCGCTGCTGCGCTGCGAATCCGCGCATCAGGACACGGCGGCCGCGTTCCTGGAGGAGGCCGCGGCGCTGTTCGCGCAGGCGCGCGGCCGCGGCGGTTGGGCGGTGCACAGCTCCGGCGCGCTGCCGGCCGGCATGCCGCGGCGGGCCGGACGTTACCGCTGGCAGTTGGCCTTGACCGCAGGCGCGCGCGGCGACCTGCAACGGCTGCTGGCCACGGCGCTACCGGCCGTGCGCGCGCTCAGTTCGGCGCGGAAGGTGCGCTGGTCGGTCGATGTCGATCCCTGCGATTTTCTGTAAGTGCGGCCGGCTGCCGCAGCAGCACATGGATGCGCAGGCCGTAGCGTGAGCGCAGGTACAGGCGCCCGTTGAAGGCCAAGGCCCGGTCGCGGATCGAGACGAAGCAGCGCTCGGCCTTCACGCCATGCGCCAGACCCACGCCGTCGTCCTGCACCCGGATCAACAACAGCCATTCGCCGTGGCGCTGGCGCAGGGTCAAGGTCACCCGGCAGCAGCTGGCATGCGCGTGCTTGATGACGTTGGTCAACGACTCCTGCACGATCCGGTAGGCCGCCAGCGCGGTGCTGGCGTCAAGCCGCTCCAGGTCTTCCGAGCGGCCCTTGAACTGCACGTCGTACTGCAGTCCGGCCTGGCGCGCCACCCGTGCGCCGGCGCCGTGCGCCAAGGCCATGTACAGGCCGAGCTCGGCCAGCTCCAGCGGCGCCAGGTCCATCACCACGCCGCGCACGCCTTCGCCGATCTTCTCGGCGATTTCGGTCAACCGGTTGGCCAGCACGCCCTTGCCCTGCTGGTGCAGTTCGACCTGCAGCAGGTTCAGATGGATCTGCAGCGCGGTGATCGACTGCCCGATCTCGTCGTGCAGCTCCAGCGCGATGCGCTGGCGCTCGGCATCCTGCGCCTGCATGCTGCGGCGGCTGGCGTCGACCAGCTGGTCGAGCAGCGCCTGCTTCTGCGTCGCGGCACGGTACAGGTCGGCCTGGCGCTGCTCCAGGTCGGCCTCGCGGGTCTTCAGTTCGTCCATCGCGGCGCCGAACAGCAGGGCCAGGGCGCCGACGATCGACACGTACAGCTGCATCTGCTTGGGGTCGCCGGACAGCGGGTCGAGGTGGTTGTCGATGCTGATCATCAGGCTGACCAACACCATCGACAGGGCCGCGCCGCGCCAGCCGTGGAAGAACGAGAACACCACCACCGCCGCCAGCATCAGCACCTGCAGCAGGCCGAAGAAGCGCGATTCGTGGCTGTGCAGCAGCGCGACCAGGATCAGCGCCGCCACCGGCAGCAGGGTCTGCGCCGCCCGCGCCAGCAGGCGCGCGGAGCCGGCACGGAACGCCGGCACCGCGATCCACATCACCAGCGGCACCACCATCATGATGCCGATGAAGGCGCCCATGAAATGGCTGATCACGAAACTGCCGAGCAGCTCGACCGCGTTCGACAGCGACAGCGCCTCGGTGCCGATGATGCGGCCGGCCTTGACCTCGGAGATCTTGCCGTCGGTCAGCACGTAGGCGATGTCCTTGGCGGTCAGCAGCACCGCCGCCAGCAGGCCGGCGCCGAGCAGGTAGGACATGCCGCGGAAGCCGCTGCCGTCCTGCGGACGGATGCCGCGCGCCTTCAGCGACTGCACCGCGGCATACACCAGCACCGGCATGGCCAGGGTGCCGAGCACGAACAGCTCGAAGCTCGGCCACAGGCCGAGGAACGGCATCGGGGACTGCTCGCGCAGCCACAGGTTCTTCCAGGCGGTGAGCACGAAGCAGGCGGTATTGACCGCGTACCAGAACGGAAACTCGCGGTTGGGCCGGATCCACAGCACGGCGAACATCAGGCCGGCCTGGATCAGCCAATGGTAGAAGCCGAAATGGGTGAACAGCAGTTGGCCGAGCGCGAAAGCCAGCGCCCACTTCAGTGGCGGCAGCCGCCCGTGTCCAGCTTGCGATGTCAGGCGTTCAATCAAGCAATCTCCCCCATCGCCATGCTATCGGCATTCGCCGGGGACGGCAACCGGGACGCCGGCCGGATTTTTGGCATAATGGGGCATGACCCGCATCGTCCTGCTCGACGACCATGCCATCCTCCGCGACGGCATCAAGCACCTGTTGGAGAACCAGGGCGACCTGTTGGTGGCCGCCGAATGCGAGCGCCCCAGCCAACTGCAGCCGCTGATCGAACGGCATCGGCCGGAACTGCTGATCATCGACCTCAACATGCCCGAAGGCGGCGGCTTCCCGCTGCTGCAGCGCATCCGACCGACCTACCCGGCGCTGCGCATCATCGTGCTGAGCATGTACGAGAACGCCGGTTTCGTGGCCAAGGCGCTGTCCTACGGCGTCGACGGCTACATCACCAAGACCGCCGCCGCCGAGGAGCTGGTGCGCGCGATCCGCGCCGTGATGGCCGGCGGGCGCTTCCTGTCCTCGGACATCGCGCAGCGCCCGGAATCCGCCGCGCCTGAAGAACCTTTGCTCAGCTGCCGGGAAAAATCCGTGCTGCGCGGCCTGCTGCAGGGCAAGAACCCGAAGGCGATCGCCGCCGAGCTGGGCATCACCGACAAGACCCTGTACGCGCACCGCACCAGCCTCATGCAGAAGACCGGCGCCCGCTCCATGCCGGAGCTGCAGGAGCGGGCGCTGGCGCTGGGACTGATCTGATCAGAAGCCGATGCGTACGCCGGCCGACAGGGTCAGGCGCCGGCCGTTATCGTGCTGCTGGCCGTCGCCGCGCAGATACCAATACGCCGCATCGCGGCGGTAGCCCAGACCCACCGCCCAATCCAGGAAGCCGTCGGCGTACGGCATGCCGTCGACCGTGAAGCCGGCGCCCGGCAGCCCGGTGTAATAGGCGCGCATGCCGGTATCGACATCGCCCAGCACATGGCGGTAGCCCAGGCGCGCGTCCCAGCGCCAACCGCTATCGAACGCACGTTCGAAGCGCAGGTCGGGGCCGATCAGGGCGCGGGTGAATGCCGCGGATTCGAAACCGAGCTCCAGGCCGGTACTGCCGGATTCGGCGAAGGCATCGATCGCGACCCGGTCGATGCCGGCGCTCATGGACGCGCTGAAGCCGCCGGACAGCGGACGCCCGGCCTCCAGCACCAGACCGCGCTGGTCGCCGCGGCTGCGGCTATCGGCCAAGGTGCCGGAACCGCCGGTGGACAGGGTGCGGCTGACGTCGGCGTCGAAACTCGAGAACGTGGCGAAACCCTGCCAGTACCAACGCGCGCCTTGGTGGCGGGCATACAGCGCCAGGCCTTTGCGGTCGCCGCGCACGCGGTCGCCGACGCCGTCATAGCCGACGCGGTCGTCGGCGGTGAACAGCGCCGCACCGAGGCTGGTGCCGTCCAGGCGCCGGTCGACGCCGGCGGCCCAGATGCGGCTGTCGATATCGGCGGACAGATAGCCGTCGGCATGCTTGTGGGCATCGGGATTGGCGCCCATGAACCAGAACCCGCCATCGCCGCCGCTGCGCGGGATGTCGTGCAGGCGCTCGCCGATCAGCGGCAGCAGCGCATCGGTGGTTTCCAATGCGATGTCCTTCATCGTGGTCTGCGATTGACCCGACAGCGCCATCAGCGCCACGCCGGCGCGCGTCGCATCGGTGCCCTGCAGGCGGCCGGCGCTGGCGCGCAGGGCCTCGCTGCCGAAACCGGCGTCCAGCTGCCGGAACGCGGCTTCCAGATTGGCGGCGCTGTCGGCCTGGGTCGCGGAATAGGCCGTCAGTACCTCGGTCACCGCCTTGCGCTGCAGCGCGACGTGCACCGCGTCGATGTCGAAGCGCGCCTGCGCATCGAACCAGATCGAGCCGGCGAGGGCGTCGGCCGTGCCATGCACGGCCGCGGCGCTCAGCACCTGGCCCTGCCACTGCGTGGTGTACGCGGTCGGCGCCAATACCTGCAGGTCGGCGCCCTGCAGATACACCTCGCCGCCGACCGTCAGGGTATCGCCGGCCACCAGGCCGAGCACGCCGTCGTTGGCATGCAGGTCGCCGCCGAGTACGCCGCCGTAGGCGTTGAAGCGGCCACCGTCGAGCTGCAGGTCGCCGCTGACCGAACCGTACAGGTTCAGGTCGCCGTCCTGCACCACGGTACCGCCGGCATAGGTGTTGGCGCCGGTGAGGTTCAGCCCGCCGCCGCCGATCTTGACCAGGCCGCCGTCGCCCGCGATGTCGTTGCTGAAGGTCCAGGTCACCGACTGCGGCACGGCCGCATTGAATTGGGTCAGCAGGGCCGCCGGGCCCTGCACGGCCTTCGCGGCGTTGACATAGCCCCAGCCGTACACCGGGTCGACGCCCAACGCGCCCAGATCGGTCGCGGTGGTCAGCAAGGTATCGCGCACTTGGTTGCCGTTCATGCCGGGGAAGGCTTCATACACCAGCGCGGCGATGCCGCTGACCACCGGCGCCGCGGCGGACGTACCCGAGAACCAGTCGTAAGAGTCGGCGGTCAAGATGTCGCCGGCGTTGACCGTCGGCAACAGCAGGTTCACCGTGCCCGGCGCCGCCAGGCAGAAATTCATCGCGGTGGCGCCGCAGGGGTTGGAATACGCGGCCTTGGTGCCGTTCAGCGGACTCATCGCCACCACGGCGATGATGTTGTTCAGGTCGCTGTAGAAATGCGGTGCGGCGGCCAGCACCTGCGCGCTGTCGTAGCCGGCCACATCGCCGTCGTTGCCGGCCGAAATCGCCACGAAGGCGCCGGCGTCGCGGATGGCGCGCAGTTCGGCGACCCAGGGCGTGACGTAAGTCGCGACATCGCCGCTGTCGGCCTCGTTGGAATCCGGTGCGCTGTTGCTCGGATCATCGGCGTCGTAGCCGTAGCCGAAGGAGAAGTTGAAGACCTTGGCGCCCCAGGTGATGATCGAGTAGATATTCGAGTCCCAGTCGGCCAGCGCCAGCGTGGCATCCGGCGCGACGCCGCCCGGATACTCGCCCACGGCCTTGCCCGCCACGATTGCCGCCACGCTGGTGCCGTGGCTGGTGCCGTCCGGGCTGTCGTCGGTCAGGTCGCCGAAGGTCTGGCTGTAGCGGCCGCTGAGGGCGGCGTTGTTGACGTTGAAGCCGTTGTCGTACACGGCCACCTTCACGCCGGCACCGGTAAAGCCGGCGGCATTGGCTTGGGTCACGCCGGTCTTGTCGCGGAAATAGGTGCTGTAGTTGATCGGCGCGGACAGGTTGCAGACCTTGGGCTGGGTCGCGGTCGTGCTGCCGTTGGAAACGCTGGCGATCGGGTCGGCGGTGCTGGCCGGGTCGGCGCAGCTGTAGCTGGTGGTGCGGATGTACTGCGACAGGCCGTTCTGCACCACGGTCTGCCCGGTCGGGCAGCTGTTGTCGGTCACCGTCACGGTTTCGGTGCGGGTCTGGAATGCGGCGGT
>CAZRXZ010000024.1:0-9091 GCA_964604095.1 uncultured Arenimonas sp.
CGAAGCCGTCGCCGTGGGTGCGGGTGATGTCGGCGGCATAGCCGTTGTGCTCGGCGCCGGCGTCGATCAGCAGCGCGCGGTGGCGCGCCGGCGGCACGGCGTTCTTGTATTGGTAGTGCAGGGTGGCGCCGTTCTCGTTCAGGGCCACGATGTTGTTGTACGGCAGGTCGAGGTCGGTGTGGCCGGCGGCGGCCAGATAGGCGGCGTGGATCTGGGCTTCGGAGCCGCCGGCGCGGAACGCGCGTTCGGCGGCGGCGTGGCCGCGCACGGCCTTGGCCTGCGCCTGGCGCATCTGCGCCAGCTCGTAATCCGATTTCCAGGCGCGGCGGTAGTGCAGGTAGGCCAGCAGGGCCGGCGGGTTGTTCGGCACGTGCTCGCCCAGTGCGGCATCGGCTTCGCCCAGGATGGCGGCGCGCGCCGGCGGCGGCAGGTGCGCGGCCGCCTCGGCCGGGTCGTTGATCACGCGGATGTCGAAATGCGCCGTCCATTCGCCTTCCGGCGCGCTCGGCGGCACATGCCAGTAGTCGTCGGGCTGGTAATACGCCAGCACCGGGCGCTTGCCGGGGGTGTAGGCGATCCAGCAGTGCGGATGCCGGGTCAGCGGCAGCCATTGCTTGAAGTGCGGGTTCGGCTTGAACGGATACGGCATGTCGTCGAGGAACTGCATCTTCTCGACGCCGGAGGCGATGATCAGGTGCTCGTGGCCGGAGCGGGCAAGGGCGGCGTCGGCCGTCGCCGTCAGGCGGGAAAGATGTTCGGAATAGGCGTTCATGGGTCGTGCTCGAAACGGGGATGGAATTAGGTTGCCCGGCGCGGCGGGCGTCGGCGGCTCAGACGTACACGCTGCCCGGTTCGGCGACCCAGCGGCGCAGGCGCAGCTTGTCGTCGTTGCCGATGTCGATGATGCGGAAGCCGATCAGTACCATGCCGCTGCCCGGTTCCGGGCGGCTCCAGAGCTCGTGCAGGCCGGTGTTGAGCGTGCTGTCGATGCCCTTGCCGGGCGGAAAATGCAGTTCGCACTGGAACAGCGCGTCGGCGCACAGGGCGGCCGGCGCCACGATCATCAGTCCGGACTCGGACAGGTCGACGACGGTGCCGAGCGTCTCGCGGGTCATGGCGTCGACGACGGTGATCGGGTATTCGGCCTTGCGCCGCCGGAGGCGCCGGTGGTCCTTGTTCATTCGTCTTTGCCGCCTCCGGGCATGAAGGTGCGCAGGGAGGCCAGCATGTTCTCGAACGCGCGTTCGAAGATGCTGCGCCGGTTCCCCGGTTGGATGCGGGCGCGGCCCTCGGAAATGGCGATGGCCAGCTCTTCCAGCAGCATCTCCGAGTGCTTCATGCCGCGCTGGGTCACGAACAGGCAATTGTGCGTGATCTTGCTGAGCCAGGTCAGCTTGGCGCGCGTCGGGGTGCTGGAGCCGGGCGCCAGGAATTCGAACCAGGTGCCGACCGGCACGTCCTTGAGTTCCTCGACCAGCGCCATCTGCTGCTCGTCGAGCTGGAACGCGTCGGGATCGGCGGCCTTGGCGCTGTCGCCGAAGCGGGTCTTGTCGGCGCCGGCGCGCTCATGCACGAACAGCTCGTTCGGGTCGCGGTGCACCAGGCGTTCGGCGATGCGGCCGGCTTCGTCTTCGTGGTAGCCGACCATGGCCAGCGACTCGCGGATGCGCTGCATCAGCTCCGCGGCGCGCTCCTCGGGCACTTCGCCGGCTTCGGATTCGTTGGCGGCGATGATGTGCTCGGCGATCCGGCGCTGCTCCTGCCAGTTGCTGGAATCCGGTCCGTTGCGCAGTTCGGTCAGCGCCATCACGTCGGCCCAGGCTTCGTTGAGCATGGCCTTGGTGTACACCGGAATCTCGTGCGTGGCCATCAGGTCGGCCATGGTGGTTTCCGCGCGGGTGCGCGCCACGCGCAGCTTTTCCTTGGCCTTGGCGACCTCGACCTGGCGCCGTTCGACCGCTTCGGCCTTCTTGATCAGGCTCTGCAGCAGGCGGTTGGTCTCTTCGTAGGCGGCCAGCAGCTTCTGGTTGTCGCCGTCGAAGTCCTTCACGGTGTTGCTGACGATGCCGGTCAGGTTGCCGTGCAGCGGGTCGTCCTTGTCGGAGCCGTCCAGCCAGTTGATGCCGGCCTCGGCCAGGATGTTGAGCATCTGCCGCGCCGGGTGCACGTGGTTGCTGAAGAAGGACTTGTCGCGCAGCACCACGCGGATCAGCGGCGTCTGCATCATGCCGATCAGCTGCGCGGTGGGCGAGTTCGGGCTGATCTCCTTCATCGCGTCGTCCATCAGCAGGCCGACCAGGTCGATGGCGTCGCTGTCCTCCGGGCCGAGCGTCAGTTCCTGCTCGGGCGTGGACTGGTTGCGCAGCTGCGCCAGCAGGTCGCGCTTGAGATGGCGGATGTCGGCGTGCGCGTTCGGATGCGCCAGCGCCTGGCGCTGGAATTCGTCGAGGATGCCGCGCAGCTGGTCGGAGTCGGCCGGCACCGTGCGTCCGGGCGCGCCGCTGGCGTCGCTGATGTAGGTGTTGGAGAACGAGCTGAGCTTGTTCAGCAGCTGCTTGCGCCGCGCCAGCAGGTGCTGGAGCTTGCTGAAGCTTTCCTCGACTTCGGCCGGCGCGTCCGCGGCCGCGGCCTGTTGTTTGGGCGGCGCGCCGTCCGGGAACAGGGTATAGACCTTGGCGCTGGCGGCGCCCGGCTCCTTGCCTTCGCCCAGGGCGATCGGCGTCTTCTTGAAGCGCAGCTCCGGGTTGCGGAACGGCACATAGCTGAGGTTCGGCAACACGCCGTGCTCCGACAGATGCCGGTTGCAGATCTTCATCAGCTCGGCGAAATGGCCGAACACGTGGCGGTCGAACAGGTGGTAGATCTGCCGGGTATCGCCCGCGCCGAGGTCCAGGCAGCCGATGGCCTGCTGCAGGCAGCGGCACAGCGCCCGGGGGCCGAGCGGCATCTGTTCGTTGCCGAATGCCGGTTTGCCGGCCAGCACGCCGATGCGCTGGGCCAGCAGGAAGATGTCGAAGCTGTTCTGCGACTCGCAGCGGGCGGAAATGCCCTGCTGGATCTGGTCGATGTCGAAGCTGTCGTCGTCCAGCAGGCGCAGCTCGGCGCCGGCCGGCAGGATGGGGCTGGCGGCCGTGCCGGCCACGGCATCGGCCTGGCGGATGCCGGCCAGCTGGTCTTCGAGCGCCGCCAGGAAGCGCGGGATGAAATCATGCCGGGTGCGCTTGAGGTTGCGCAGGGCCGAGAAGCCGTCGCCTTCGCCGGGGCGGGCGTGTTCGGCGTTCTTGAACAGGATGTCCTCGAGGTCCTTGAGCAGGAATTGCAGCTGGCGCTCGAAGAAATCGGCGCCGGTCTTCAGCAGCCCGTCGCACAGCGCGTACACGCGCACCGGCAATCCGGATTGGTTCAGGGTACGCGTGGCGGAGTGGGGAGCGCTGATGTCCATGCCTTATCCGGGCGGTATGCCCTCATAGCATAACCCAGCCGCCCCGCAAAACAAGGGGCCGCCAACGGCGGCCCCCTGCGCTTACGGCGTGCCGAAGCGGAGCCTCAGCAGGGCGCTGCGGCCCGGGGTGTTGTAGCCGTCGAGCAGCTCGTAGTCGCGGTCGAACAGGTTTTCGATGCGCGCTTCGAGGCGCCAGGACGGCGACAGCGGCCAGGCGGCGGTCAGGTCCAGGCGGGCGAAGCCGGGCAGGGTGGTGCCGATGTCCGGGCGTTTGTCGTAGGCGCTCAGTTCCAGGCCCAGGTCGCTGCCGCCGTCGAAGCGGTAGCCGGCCGCCAGCAGGCCCTTGAGCTTGGGCCGGCGCAGCAGCGGATCGCCGCTGGCGGCGTCCACGGCCTGGGTCCAGGTGCCGGTCGCGCGCCATTGCCAGGCGCCGGCGTTGCCGCTCAGTTCCGCTTCGGCGCCGGTGATGCGCGCCTGCGCGATGTTGATGGCCTGGTTATTGACGCCGGCGAAGCTGATCAGGTCGTCGACGTGGCTGCGGTAGGCCGACAGCCGCAGTTGGCCGTTGCCGCCCAGGCTGCTGTCGTAGCCCAGTTCCGCGGTGCGCGAACGCTCCGGCTGCAGGTCCGGATTGCCGGCGTAGGAGCCGAAGAAGCCCGGGTAGTACAGCTCGTTGAAGTTCGGGGCGCGGAAACCTTGGCCCCAGCTGGCGCGCAGGCGGCGTCCGGCGTCCAGCTGCCAGGCCCAGCCGGCGCTGCTGGTGTGGTGGCTGCCGAACTGCGAGTTGTCGTCCCAGCGCGTGGCCAGTTCGAAGCGCTGGTCCTGCCACTGGCCGTTCCAGACCGCGAACAGGCCGGTGTTGCGGCGGCTTTCGCGGAATTCCGGGCCGCCCCAGCCCAGCGAGTAGCCGCGCTCGCGCACGGCATTGGCGCCGAAGGCCAGGGTGCCGGCGTCGCCGGCGGCTACGGTGTGGGTCCAGTCCAGGCTGTCGCGGCGGGTGCCGTAGATGCTGCTGTAGGCCGGGGTGTCGAGTTTTTCGTAGGCTTGGCCCAGGCGCAGTTCGTGGCTCCAGTCCGTGCCCAGCGGGCCGGCCAGGCCGGCGCTCCAGCTGTGGTTGTCGGCTTGGGTGCGGCCTTGGTCGAACTCGGTCTCGCCGCGGGTGGCGATGCCGCTGAACGACAGGGTCTGGCCGCCGAGCGCGGATTTGCCCTGCAGCGCCACGTGCCGGTTGCGGTAGCCGTCGCGGTCCGGGTCGTAGTTCCAGACGTTGCCCGGATTGGTGGCCGAGAAGCCGTCCAGGCGGTCGTAGCCGGCGCTGATGCCGAAGGCGCCGTTGCCGTACGCGGCGTCGAAGCCGGCGCGGCCGTAGCTGCCGGCGCGGACTTCGCCCTGCACGCCGTCCGGCGCGCGGGTGAAGACCTGGATCACGCCGGCGATGGCGTCCGAACCCCACACCGCCGCGCGCGGGCCGCGCACGATCTCAATGCGTTCGATCAGGGCCAGCGGCAGGTGGGCGAGGTCGAAGATGCCCTGGGTGGCGGAATTGACGCGGATGCCGTCGACCAGCAGCAGGGTGTGGTTGGCGTTGCCGCCGCGCAGGAACAGCGAGTTCTGCGAGCCGCTGCCGCCGGTGCGCACGATGTCGATGCCGGCCTGTTGCGCCAGCAGGTCGCTGAGGTCGGCGACGCGGCTGGCTTCGATGTCCGCGCGGGTCAGTACGGTGACCGATTGCAGCGCGGCCTCGGCCGGCTGCGCGATGCGGTTGCCGGTGACCTGGATGTGGTCCAGCGAGGCCGGTGCGTCGTCGGCGGACGCGCGCAGGGAGACGGCCGCCAGCACGGCGGCGGAAAGCAGGGCGATACGGGGTGATGAAGACATGTCGGTTTCCAATGTGGGGCGCGCACCCGCGCGGCACGTGCCAGGAAACGACGAAACCATTGGAGACCGCGCACGGCCGACAATAATTTGGCCGCGTCGCCCTCCGCAACGTGCAAAATGACGGCGCCGAGGCGCCGCCGCGTACTCCAAGCCGGTCTCCGGACTCGTCAGTGCCGCTGCCGTCCGCCTTCCCAGTTTCCCAGTGGCTGTGTGGACGACTTACCTGACTTACCGTTGCGGGGGCAGTGTTGGACTTTCACCAACTTCCCGAACACCTGAAGCGAGCACAGTCTATCAAGACCGCGTGAATTCGGCGAACTTTTTTTCAGTTCAGGAACAACCCCATCACATCATTGGCGAAACGCATGCCCAGCTCGGTGGGCTTGGCCCAATCGCCCGAGATCTCCAGCCAGCCGCGTTGCACGGCCTCATCCAGTTGCGGTTTGATCGTGTCACGGCCCAGGCCGGTGCGCACTTCGAAATCGGCCAGCGAAAAGCCGTCCACCAGCCGCAGCGCGTTCAGCATGTAATCGAACGGCCGGTTCTCCGGCGCCACGTATTCATCGCCGCCGATGCCGGCCGGCGTGCCGGCGGACGCCATGTAGGTCTCCGGATGCTTCGGTTTCCAGCGCCGCAGGATGCGGCCGTCGTGGCCGCTGCTGATCTTGCCGTGCGCGCCGGCGCCGATGCCCAGGTAATCGCCGTAGGTCCAGTAGTTCAGGTTGTGCCGGCAACGCCGGCCGTCGCGGGCGTAGGCCGACACCTCGTATTGCCCGAAGCCGGCCTCCGCCATGCGCGCGATGCAGGCTTCCTGCATGTCCCAGGCAGAGTCCATGTCCGGCATGCCGGTCGGCGGCTTGGCCGCGAACAGCGTGTTCGGCTCCAGCGTCAGCTGGTAATGCGAGAGGTGCTGCGGCTGCAGCGCAAGGGCCTGCTCCACGTCATGCAGGGCCATGGCCAGCGTCTGCTGCGGCAAGGCGTACATCAGGTCGAGGTTGATGTTGTCGAAACCGGCGTCTTGCGCGCTCTTCACCGCCGCGCGCGCCTTCTCGGCGTCGTGGATGCGGCCCAGGCGCTCAAGGCAGCCGTCGTCGAAGCTCTGCACGCCGAAGCTCAGCCGGTTCACGCCGGCGGCGCGGTAGCTGGCGAAGCGGTCGTGCTCGGCGGTGCCGGGGTTGCATTCCAGGGTGATTTCGCAATCCGGCGCGAAGCGCAGGCGCGCGCTGGCCATGGCCAGGATCTCGCCGATGGCGGCGCCGGGGAACAGGCTGGGCGTGCCGCCGCCGAAGAACACGCTGCTGATGCTGCGGCCCCAGACCAAGGGCAGGTCCTGTTCCAGGTCGCGGGTCAGCGCCGCCAGGTACTCGGCCACCGGCAGTTCGTTCTTCTTGCCATGCGAATTGAAATCGCAGTACGGGCATTTCTTCACGCACCAGGGGATGTGGACGTACAGCGCCAGCGGCGGCGGCATCAGCTCAGGCATGCGCGGCCAGTTTTTCGCGCAGCTGGGCCAGCGCGCGGCCGCGGTGGCTGATGCGGTGCTTGAGCTCGGCCGGCAATTGCGCGGCGCTACAGCCGTGTTCGGGGTCGAAGAAGATCGGGTCGTAGCCGAAGCCGCCATCGCCCTGCGGGGCGGGCAGGATCTCGCCATGCCAGATGCCTTCGGCGACGATCGGCTGCGGATCTTCGGCGTGTTTGAGCAGCACGATGCAGGAATAGAAGCGGGCCGTGCGCACCGGGTTTTCCAGGGCCGCCATCTGCGCCAGCACTTTCGCGATGTTGCCGCGGGCGTCGCCGTGCACGCCGGCGTAATGCGCCGAAATCAGGCCGGGCGCGCCGCCGAGCGCGTCGATGATCAGGCCGGAGTCGTCGGCCAGCGCCGGCAGGCCGGTGTGCCGGCAGGCGTTGCGGGCCTTCAGCAGCGCGTTCTCCACGAAGGTATGGCCGGTCTCCTCGGCGTCGGCGAAGCCGAATTCGGACTGCGGCACGGCGTCGAAGCCGGCCTCGGCCAGGATCGGCCGCATCTCGGCCAGCTTGCCCTTGTTCGAGGTGGCCAGGACCAGACGCACGGAATCAGCCGGCGCGGGCGGCGCGCTGCAGCGCCAGCAGCTCGCCGATGCCTTTGCCGGCCAAATCCAGCAGGCCGTCCAGATGCGCGCGCGAGAACGGCGCGCCTTCGGCGGTGCCCTGCACCTCGATGAAGCCGCCGTGGCCGTCCATCACCACGTTCATGTCGGTCTCGCATTGCGAGTCCTCGGCGTAGTCCAGGTCCAGCACGGCCTCGCCCTGGTACACGCCGACCGAGACCGCGGCCACCGCGCCGGTGATCGGGCTTTCGGTCAGCAGGCCTTTGGCCAGGCAGGCGTCGATGGCGTCGCACAGCGCCACGTAGGCGCCGGTGATGGCGGCGGTGCGGGTGCCGCCGTCGGCCTGCAGCACGTCGCAGTCCAGGGTGATGGTGCGTTCGCCGAGCTTCTTGCGGTCGATGCAGGTGCGCAACGCGCGGCCGATCAGGCGCTGGATCTCCAGCGTGCGGCCGCCCTGCTTGCCGCTGCTGGCCTCGCGGTTCATGCGGTCGTGGGTGGAGCGCGGCAGCATGCCGTATTCGGCGGTGACCCAGCCTTCGCCCTTGCCGCGCAGGAAGCCCGGCACGCGGTTCTCGACGCTGGCGGTGCACAGCACCTTGGTGTCGCCGAAGGCGATCAGCACCGACCCTTCGGCGTGCTTGGTGTAGCCGCGCTGGATGCTGATCGGGCGGAGTTGGTCGGCGGCGCGCGCGCTGGGACGTGTCATTCGGGGGCTCGGTTTCGCATCGGAAGGCCAAATAGATTACCATTTCCCCATTCTTCCGGCCCCGGACGCACGCCATGATCCGCAGCATGACCGCCTACGCCAACGCCGAACGCACGAGCGCGCTCGGCACGCTCAGCTGCGAGCTGCGTTCGGTCAACCACCGCTACCTGGAGCTCGGCGTGCGCCTGCCCGAGGAGCTGCGGCCGCTGGAACCGGCGCTGCGCGAGCAGATCGCCCGCAAGATCGCGCGCGGCAAGCTCGATCTGGGCTTCCGGTTCCGCCCGGCCGAGCAGGGCGCGGCCGACATCCGCATCGACGAGGACGCGCTGGCCCGCTACGCGGCCTTGGCGCAGCGCCTGTCCGGTCAGTTCCCGGGCATGGTCAGCGGCTTCGCCGAGATCCTGAAGCTGCCGGGCGTGCTGCGCGAGCAGGCCGCCGGCGACGACGCGTTGCAGGCCGAGGCCAAGCAACTGCTGGAGGCCGTGCTGGACGACTTCCTGGCCGCCCGCGGCCGCGAGGGCGCCAATCTGGCGCAGGCCATCCGCGAACGGCTGGACGGCATCGAAGCCCTGGTGGCGCAGCTGCGCGTCTGGCTGCCTGAAATCCGCGCCGTGCTGAAGGCCCGCCTGCAGGCCAGGCTGGCCGATCTGCCGGTGCCGGTCGATCCGGGCCGTCTGGAGCAGGAGCTGGTGCTCAATCTGCAGAAGATCGACGTCGACGAGGAACTCGACCGCTTGGCCAGCCACCTGGCCGAGGCGCGCCGCATCCTGGCGTTGCCCGAGGCCGTCGGCCGCCGCCTCGACTTCCTGCTGCAGGAATTCAACCGCGAAGCCAACACGCTCGGCTCCAAATCGGTCGACCCCAAGACCAGCCAGGCCTCGGTCGAGCTCAAGGTGCTGATCGAACAGATCCGCGAACAGGTCCAGAATCTCGAATGATGCCCGGCACCCTCTACATCGTCGCGGCGCCGTCCGGCGC
>CAZRXZ010000025.1:0-8922 GCA_964604095.1 uncultured Arenimonas sp.
TTCTCGGGATCGATGTTGTAGGTCTTGATGGCGCGCGCCACGTCCTTGGCGCTCATCTTGCCTTCGGCCGCGAGCGCGGCGATGGCGGCATGCGCGATGTAGAAGCGGTCGACCTCGAAGAAACGGCGCAGGTTGCCGCGCGTGTCGGAACGGCCGAAGCCGTCGGTGCCGAGCACGGTGTACGGCATCGGCACGAAGGCGCGGATCTGGTCGGCGAAGGCGCGCACGTAGTCGGTGGCGGCGATGGCCGGACCCTGGCGGCCCTTCAGGCAGCGGGTGACGTGCGCCGTGCGCGGCTCGCTCTCCGGATGCAGGCGGTTCCAGCGCTCGGCGTCGAAGCCGTCGCGGCGCAGCTCGTTGAAGCTCGGGCAGGACCAGATGTCGGCGGACACGCCGAAGTCCTTGTCCAGCAGCTCGGCGGCGGCGATGGCCTCGCGCAGGATGGTACCCGAACCCAGCAGCTGCACGCGCAGCTCGCCCTTCTTCGGCTTGCCGGCGTCCTTGAACAGGTACATGCCCTTCAGGATGCCGTCTCGGCTGCCTTCCGGCATCGCCGGCATCGGGTAGTTCTCGTTCATCAGGGTCAGGTAGTAGTACTCGTCGTGCTGCTCCTGCATCATCCGCTTCATGCCCTCCTGCACGATCACGGTCACTTCATAGCCGAAGGTCGGGTCGTAGGAGCGGCAGTTCGGGATGACGCCGGCCAGCAGCTGCGAGTGGCCGTCCTCGTGCTGCAGGCCTTCGCCGTTGAGCGTGGTGCGGCCGGCGGTGGCGCCGAGCAGGAAGCCGCGCGCGCGCATGTCGGCGGCCTGCCAGGCCGAATCGCCGATGCGCTGGAAGCCGAACATCGAATAGAAGATGTAGAACGGCAGCATCGGCTGGTTGTTGGTGGAGTAGCTGGTGGCGGCGGCCAGCCAGCTGGAGAACGCGCCGGCCTCGGTGATGCCTTCCTCCAGCACCTGGCCGGCGGTGTCCTCGCGGTAGTACATCAGCTGGTCGGCGTCGACCGGCTTGTACTTCTGGCCGAACGGCGCGTAGATGCCGATCTGGCGGAACAGGCCTTCCATGCCGAAGGTGCGCGCCTCGTCGGCCACGATCGGCACCACGCGCGGACCGACCTGCTTGTCGCGCAGCACGATGTTGAGCGTCTGCACGAAGGCCATGGTGGTCGAGATCTCGCGGTCGCCGGAATCCTTCAGCAGGCGTTCGAAGGCGTCCAGCGCCGGCACGTCCAGGCTGAGGTCGGACTTCTGCCGGCGCTGCGGCAGGTAGCCGCCCAGGGCCTGGCGGCGCGACTTCATGTACTGCACTTCCGGCGAATCCTCGCCCGGATGGTAGAAGTCGAGGTTCTCGATCTGCGCGTCGGTGACCGGGATCTGGAAGCGGTCGCGGAAGCCCTTGACCGATTCGGTGTCGAGCTTCTTGGTCTGGTGCGTCGGGTTCAGCGATTCGCCGGCCGAGCCCATGCCGTAGCCCTTCACGGTCTTGGCCAGGATCACGGTCGGTTGGCCCTTGTGCGCCATCGCCGCCGAATAGGCCGCGTGCACCTTGTGCGGGTCATGGCCGCCGCGGTTCAGGCGCCAGATGTCCTGGTCGCTGAGCTTGGACACCAGCTCGGCGGTTTCCGGGGTCTTGCCGAAGAAATGCTCGCGGGTGTAGGCGCCGCCGAAGGCCTTGCAGTTCTGGTACTCGCCGTCGACGGTGTCCATCATCACCTGCTTCAGCTGGCCGCCGTGGTCGCGCGCCAGCAGCGGGTCCCAATAGCTGCCCCAGATCACCTTCAGCACGTTCCAGCCGGCGCCGCGGAAGCTGCCTTCCAGCTCCTGGATGATCTTGCCGTTGCCGCGCACCGGGCCGTCCAGGCGCTGCAGGTTGCAGTTGATCACGAACACCAGGTTGTCCAGGCCCTCGCGGCCGGCCAGGGCGATGGCGCCCAGGCTTTCCGGTTCGTCGGTCTCGCCGTCGCCGAGGAAGCACCAGACCTTGCGGTCGGTCTTCGGCATCAGGCCGCGGCCTTCCAGGTACTTCCAGAAGCGCGCCTGGTAGATGGCGCTGATCGGGCCCAGGCCCATCGACACCGTCGGCGTCTGCCAGAAGTCCGGCATCAGCCACGGATGCGGATAGGACGACACGCCGCGGCCGTCGACCTCCATGCGGAAGTTGTCGAGCTGGTCCTCGCTGATGCGGCCTTCCAGGAAGGCGCGCGCGTAGATGCCCGGCGAGCTGTGGCCCTGGATGTACAGCAGGTCGCCCGGCTGTTCGTCGCTGGGCGCACGCCAGAAATAATTGAAGCCGACGTCGTACAGGGTGGCGCTGGAGGCGAAGCTGGCGATATGGCCGCCGAGCTCGCCCGGCTTGCGGTTGGCGCGCACCACCATGGCCATCGCGTTCCAGCGGATGATCGAGCGGATGCGCCATTCCATGGCCAGGTCGCCGTCCATCGGCGGCTCGTTGCCGGCCGGGATGGTGTTGATGTATTCGGTGGTCGGATGGAACGGCAGGTTGCCGCCGGCGCGCCGGGTCAGCTCGACCATGCGCTCCAGCAGCTGGTGCGCGCGGTCGGCGCCGTCATGGTCCAGCACCGCCTTCAGCGATTCCAGCCACTCCCGGGTCTCGTTCGGATCGGGGTCGTTCTGCAGTATTTCCTTCATCCAGCTCATGGTGTCGTTCCGTGTGTCGTTCTAGGTTTATTCGGGGTTCGGGCCGCGGCGCCTCAGGCGCCGCGTTGCTCGCGGATCTGGGCGTCGACCGCCGCGATGGCGGTCATGTTGACCACCCGGCGCACGGTCGAGGACGGCGTCAGCACGTGCGCGGACTTGGCCATGCCCATCAGCACCGGACCGACGCCGATGCCGTCGGTCATCACCCGGGTCAGGTTGTAGGCGGTGTTGGCGGCGTCCAGGTCCGGCATCACCAGCAGGTTGGCGGCGCCGGTCAGGCGCGAATCCGGGAACAGGCGCTCGCGGATCTCCGGACGCAGGGCGGCGTCGACGTGCATCTCGCCTTCCACCTCCAGGCGCGGCGAGCGCTCCAGGATCATGCCGAGCGCCTCGCGCATCTTGCGCGCGCTGGCCGAATCGGACGAACCGAAGTTCGAATGGCAGACCAGCGCCACCTTCGGCGTGATGCCGAACAGGCGCATGCGGAACGCCGCCTGCAGCGTGGCTTCGGCGATCTGGCGCGCGTCCGGGTCGTTCTGCACGTGGGTGTCGGTGAAGAACAGCGGGCCCTTGTCGCTGATCACCACCGACATGGCCGACACCGCGCTGACCTGCGGGTCGATGCCGATGATGTCGATGACGTGCTTGAGCTTGCCGTTGTACTTGCCGACGATGCCGCACAGCATGGCGTCGGCCTCGCCGCGCTTGACCATCAGCGCCGCCACCACGGTGCCGCGCGAGCGCACGATGGCCTTGGCCGCCGGCGGGCTGACGCCGCGGCGCGCCATGATGCGCAGGTAGTCCTGCCAGTAGTCGTTGAAGCGCGGATCGTCGTCGATGTTGGTCAGCTCGAAATCGACGCCGGCCTTCAGGCGCAGGCCGAGCTTCTCGATGCGGCGCTCGATCACCGACGGCCGGCCGATCAGGATCGGGCGCGCCAGGCCTTCGTCGACCACGGTCTGCACCGCCTGCAGCACGGTCTCCTCCTCGCCTTCGGCGTACACCACGCGCTTCAGGTCGGCGCGCGCGCGCTCGAACATCGGCCGCATCAGCAGGCCGGTGCGGTACACGAACTGCGACAGCTGCTCGCGGTAGGCGTGGATGTCGGCGATCGGGCGCGTGGCCACGCCCGACAGCATGGCCGCCTGCGCCACCGCCGGCGCCAGCGAGATCAGCAGGCGCGGGTCGAACGGGCGCGGGATCAGGTAATCGCAGCCGAACTTCGGGGTCTCGCCGCTGTAGGCCGAGCCGAGGTCGGAGGCCTCCTTGCGCGCCAGCTCGGCGATGGCGTACACGCAGGCGCGCTTCATGTCCTCGTTGATGCAGGTGGCGCCCACGTCGAGCGCGCCGCGGAAGATGTACGGGAAGCACAGCGCGTTGTTGATCTGGTTCGGGTAGTCGGAGCGGCCGGTGCCGATGATGGCGTCCGGGCGCACCGCCTTGGCGGCGTCCGGCAGGATTTCCGGGTACGGGTTGGCCAGCGCGAAGATGATCGGGCGCTCGGCCATGGTGGCCACCATCTCCGGCTTGAGCACGCCGCCGGCCGACAGGCCGAGGAAGATGTCGGCGCCGGCCACGATCTCGGCCAGCGTGCGCTTGTCGGTCGGCCGCGCGTAGCGGGCCTTGTCGGCGTCCAGGCCTTCGCGGCCCTGGTACAGCACGCCGTCGCGGTCGATGGCCAGGATGTTCTCCGGCTTCAGGCCGAGCGCGACCAGCATGTCCAGGCAGGCGATGCCGGCGGCGCCGGCGCCGCTGGTGGCGAGCTTGACGTCCTCGATCTTCTTGCCGGCCACGTGCAGGGCGTTGATCACCGCGGCGCCGACGATGATCGCGGTGCCGTGCTGGTCGTCGTGGAATACCGGGATCTTCATGCGCTCGCGCAGCTTGCGCTCGACCTCGAAGCATTCCGGCGCCTTGATGTCCTCCAGGTTGATGCCGCCGAAGGTCGGCTCCATGCTGGCGATGATGTCGACCAGCTTGTCGGGGTCGTTCTCGTCCAGCTCGATGTCGAACACGTCGATGCCGGCGAACTTCTGGAACAGCACGCCCTTGCCTTCCATCACCGGCTTGCCGGCCAGCGGCCCGATGTTGCCCAGGCCGAGCACGGCGGTGCCGTTGCTGATGACCGCGACCAGGTTGCCGCGCGCGGTCAGCGTGCTGGCCTGGCTCGGGTCGGCCACGATGGCCTCGCAGGCGTGCGCGACGCCCGGCGAGTAGGCCAGGGCCAGGTCGCGCTGGGTGACCATCGGCTTGGTGGCGCTGACCTTGATCTTGCCGTGCGGCGCCATCCGGTGGTATTCGAGTGCCGCTTGCTTGAAATCTTCGTCTGACATGAGGGGTTCCGGGAATCGGGCGCGATTAGTGCCAACACTCTATTGTACCCAATGCCGGCGGCGGGGGCTTAACCCGGCCCAACGGCCTAGCGGCGGCCGAATTTATCCTTCAGGTGGCGCTTGACCTTGACGCTCAGGGCCTTGTCCTGGGCCCGGCGCTGGGCCAGGGTCTGCGCCGCCGAGTCGCGCTCGTCCTTGAGCTTGCAGTAATGCCGGTAGCGCTCCAGGGTCAGCCGGCCTTCGGCGATGGCCGCCTGTACCGCGCAGCCGGGCTCGTTGCCGTGGCTGCAGTCGCTGAACCGGCATTGCCCGGCCAGCTCGTCCAGTTCGGCGAACAGGCCTTCGTCGAAGCGTTCGTCGCCGCTGAGCTTGAGCTCGCGCATGCCGGGCGTGTCGATCAGGCAGCCGCCCTGCGGCAGCGCGATCAGCGCCCGGTGGGTGGTGGTGTGCCGGCCTTTGGCGTCGGCCTCGCGCACGCCCTGGGTCTTCATCTTCTCCACGCCGAGCAGGGTGTTGGTGAGCGTGGATTTGCCGGCGCCGGACGAGCCGACCAGCACCGCCGACTTGCCCGCCGCCAGATACGGGTGCAGCGCCGCGACCTGCACGGGGTCCTTGGCGTTCAGCGCATGCAGCGGGATGCCGCTGTCGGCCAGCGCCGCCAGCTGGTCGGTGTAGTGCGCCGGATC
This sequence comes from uncultured Arenimonas sp., assembly GCA_964604095.1. Classification (GTDB taxonomy): domain Bacteria; phylum Pseudomonadota; class Gammaproteobacteria; order Xanthomonadales; family Xanthomonadaceae; genus Arenimonas. The sequence goes on from CAZRXZ010000025.1 coordinate 5,680, forward strand.
GCCGCAGCGGTCGAGCTTGCTCAGCACCAGCACCGGGCGCGCGCCGGAGGCCGCGATCAACAGCAGGTAGCGTTCGATGCGCTTGGCGTTGAAGTCGGCGTCCATGCCGCTGACCAACAGCACATGATCGATGTTGGCGGCGATCAGCTGCTGCTGGTAGTGCTCGCCGGCGGCGGCGCGTTTGAGCAGGGCGTGACGCGGCAGTACCGCCAGGATCTGCTTGCCGGCGGCATCCAAGGCCACCCAGTCGCCGACCACCGCACGCGCTTCGGGATCGGCGCGCGGACGCAGCCAGCCGGCCGGGGCCTGGGCCCGGAAGCTGTGTTCGGGATGCTGGGCCAACTCATAGCCGCTGCGGTGCTGGGCCACCACCCGCGCCAGCCGGGCGCCCGGCCAGGGCGACAGTGCCTCGGCCACGGACGCGTCCGGAGGCCAGCCGATGGCGGCGAAATCGACCGGCGTCGTACTCATTGCGCCAACACGTTCCAGGCCATCGGCAAAGCCTCCAACACATCGCCGGCGGTCATGCCCGGCGCGGTCAAGGCTTCGCAGGCGAACTCGCCGGCCACGCCGTGCAGCCAAGCGCCCAAGCGCGCGGCTTCGAACGGCGCCAGGTCCTGCGCCGCCAGGGCGCCGATCAGACCGGACAGCACATCGCCGGTGCCGGCGGTGGCCAGGCCAGGCCCGCCGCTGGGGTTGTGCCGGTTGCGCACGCCGTCGGTGATCAGGCTGCGGTGGCCTTTCAGCACCAGCACCGCGCCCAACTCGGCGGCATACGCCGCGGTGTCGGCCTCCAGAGCCGTCCGTTCGGCGCAGCGGGTGCCGAGCAGGCGCTGCATCTCGCCGGCATGCGGCGTGAGCACCCGGCTGCCGGCCGGCGCGCGCAGGCGTTCGCGCGGCAGCCCGGCCAAGGCGTTCAGGCCGTCGGCATCCAGCAGCACCAGCCGCGGGAAGCCCTGCCAAAGCCGTTCGACCAGATCGGCCAGCGCCGGCGCGCGGCCCATGCCCGGTCCGCACACCACTACATCGGCGCGCTGCGCCAAGGCCAGCAGGCCATCGAGGGCCCCGGGGGCGAAGTGGCCGTCGGCATCCTCCGGCAGACCATGCACGATCAATGCCGGATCGAATCCGGCCACCACCGGCGCGATGCCCTGCGGCACGCAGACCTCGACCACGCCGGCGCCGCCGCGCAATGCGGCCATGCCGGCCAAGGCCGGCGCGCCGGCCATCGGCCGGCTGCCGCCGATCACCAGCACCCGGCCGAAATCGTACTTGTGGCAATCCGGCGCGCGCGCCAGCAAGCGCTCGGCGGCGGCGAGCAGATCCTGCGGCAGGGGCGGAGATACGGCATCCATGCCGCTATGGTAACGGCAATCGGCCCGGAATCGGTCTATCATCGACGCAATCCCAACGCGCCGGACAGACCATGCGCCACCTGCTCGCCCTCGGCGACTCCTACACCATCGGCGAATCGGTGCCGCCGGAAGACCGCTGGGTGGCGCAATGGGCCGAGGCCATGACCGCGGCCGGGCACGCCATCGAACGGCCGGTCCATGTCATCGCCCAGACCGGCTGGACCACCGACGAGCTGGCGGCCGAGATCGCGCGCCGGATGCCGCTCGGCCAGTGGGACCTGGTGACCCTGCTGGTCGGTGTCAACAACCAGTACCGCGGCCGCTCCGTGGACGAATACCGCGGGGAATTCGATGCCTTGCTGGAAACCGCCGTCGACCTGACCGGCGGACGCGCCGACCACGTGCAGGTGCTGTCCATCCCCGACTGGGGCCAAACCCCGTTCGGCGCCGCCAGCGGCCGCGACCTGGCCGCGGTCGGGCGCGAAATCGACGCCTTCAACGCCGCCGCCCGCGCATGCTGCGAGCGCCGCGCCGTGGCCTTCCTGGACATCACCGGGCTGACCCGCGCGCGCAGCCGCGAGCCGGCCATGCACGCCGACGACGGACTGCACCCCTCGGCGGCCCTGTACCGGCTGTGGGCCGAGGCTTTACTTTGCACTGGAAAGTTCGGTAAATTGTGACCCATACCTGAAAAAGGGCACACCCGCCATGAACGCCATCACGACATCCTTGATTGCCGGCAGTTGCCTGATGCTGTCCGCCTGCAGCGGTTCGGTCAACGTCGGCGGCAGCGAAACGCCGCAACAACGCGCCGCCGCCGCCTGCGAAGCGGAAGCGAAGACGCGCCTGGGCGAAAAGAGCTACCAGGTCGACACCGCGGCGCTGGTCGCCAGCGCCCGGCGCGTGGACGACCAATGGGACCTGCGCGGCCCGATCACGGTGGAGCCGGGCCTGCGCGACGAGGCCAAGCAGACCCTGGAATGCCGCGTGCGCGCTCAGGACGGCAAGGCCGCCGAAGTCACCTACATCAACTTCATCTTCTGAATCCGGCCGGTCGTTTCGACAGGCTCAACGACCGCCAGATCCTCGCCGCGCCCGAGCTCTGAACCCCCGCCGTATTCCTGCCGCTCCCTGAGCCCGTCGAAGGGAGCTTTGCTCAATCGAAGCGCAGGTGCTTGACCGACTTGCCGTGACGGCGGATCAGCTTGAGCGCCTCGATACCGATGGTGATGTGCGACTCGACGAAGTTCTCGGTGACCTTGCGGTCCGACGCCTCGGTCTTCACGCCCTCGGGGATCATCGGCTGGTCCGACACCAGCAGCAGCGCGCCGCAGGGGATGGAGTTGGCGAAGCCGGCGGCGAAGATGGTCGCGGTCTCCATGTCGATGGCCATGCAGCGCAGCTTGCGCAGGTAGGCCTTGAACTCCTCGTCGTGCTCCCAGACCCGGCGGTTGGTGGTGTACACCGTGCCGGTCCAGTAGTCGTGGTTCAGGTCGCGGATCATGGTCGAGATCACGCGTTGCATGGCGAACGCCGGCAGCGCCGGCACTTCCGGCAGCAGGTAGTCGTTCGAGGTGCCCTCGCCGCGGATGGCGGCGATCGGCAGCACCAGGTCGCCGAGCTGGTTCTTCTTCTTCAGCCCGCCGCACTTGCCCAGGAACAGCACGGCCTTGGGCGGCAGCGCGCTGAGCAGGTCCATCATGGTGGCGGCGTTGGCCGAGCCCATGCCGAAGTTGATCATGGTGATGCCGTCGTGGGTGGCGCTCGGCATCGGCTTGTCGCGGCCGACCACCTCGGCGCCGGTCAGGCGGGCGAAGGTGTCGAGGTAGCCGCCGAAGTTGGTCAGCAGGATGTGCTCGCCGAAGGCCTCGAGCGGAAGCCCGGTGTA
>CAZRXZ010000026.1:0-8709 GCA_964604095.1 uncultured Arenimonas sp.
GTGGGGGACAGGGCGAGCAGGGCGTGTTCGGTCATGGCGGGTCACTGGCTGGAGGGTGGGCCGGCGGGCAGGGCGTGGCGACCGCCCGCGACAGGGCGTAATTGTACCGTGAAAAGGCGCTATCATCGCGGAACGTACCCGTCGGGAGGCAGGCGATGACGATGAAATTCCGTGTCGAGCAGGACGGCTTCGGCGAGCTGTTGGTGCCCTTCGATGCCCTGTACGGCGCCCAGACCCAACGTGCGGTGCAGAACTTCGCGCTGTCCGGGCGCGGCATGCCGGCGGAATTCCTGTGCGCCCTGGCCCTGCTCAAGGCCGCCGTGGCGCAGGGCAACGGCCAATTGGGGCATCTGAACCGGAAGACGGCTAAGGCGATAGAACGCACCGCGCTGGAAATCGCCGCCGGCGCGTTCGCCGACCAATTCCCGGTCGATGTGTTCCAGACCGGTTCCGGCACCTCGACCAACATGAACATGAACGAGGTCATCGCCGCCGTGGTCAAGCGCGAGCATGGCTTGTCCGTGCATCCGAACAACGACGTCAACCACGGCCAGAGCTCGAACGACATGATTCCCAGCGCCTCGCTGGTGTCGGCGGCGGTGACCCTGAAGTCCGCGCTGTTGCCGGCGTTGAAGGGTTTGCGCCGCAGCGTGCTGCGCAAAGCCCGTCAGGCCGGCGGCACGCTCAAGACCGGGCGCACGCACCTGATGGACGCCATGCCGATGACGGTGGCGCAGGAGTGGTCGGGCTGGGCGGCCCAGCTCGATTCGGCCTTGGCGCGCCTGAGCGACAGCGGCAAGCGTCTGACGGCGCTGCCGCTGGGCGGTACCGCGGTCGGCACCGGGGTGAATGCCGACCCGAAGATGCCGGCGCTGGCCTGCAAGGCCTTGGCCAAACAGACCGGCATCGCATTCAAGCCGGCCGGCAACAAGTTCGAGTCGATCGCCGCGCAGGACCACCTGGTCGAGCTGTCCGGCCAGTGCAACGCATTGGCGGTGACCTTGATGAAGATCGCCAACGACCTGCGCTGGATGAACTCCGGGCCGCTGACCGGCCTGGCCGAACTGGAGCTGCCGGCGCTGCAGCCGGGCAGTTCGATCATGCCGGGCAAGGTCAATCCGGTGATTCCCGAGGCGGTGGCCATGGCCTGCGCGCAGGTGATGGGCCTGCACACGGCGGTTTCCATCGCCGGCCAGAGCGGCAACTTCCAGCTCAACACCATGATGCCGCTGATCGCCGACAACAGCCTGCAGAGCCTGAACCTGCTGGCCGCGGCCTGCAGGCATCTGGCCGAAAAGGCCATCGACGGCGTCCGCTTCAACACGGCGCGGATGAACGAGGCGCTGGCCCGCAACCCGATCCTGGTGACCGCCTTGAATCCGGTGATCGGCTACGAGGCCGCCGCGCGCATCGCCAAGCGGGCCTACGCCGAAAAACGGCCGGTGATCGACGTGGCCGCGGACATGACCGAGTTGAGCCGGGCCGAGCTGGAGGTGTTGCTGGATCCGGCGCGCCTGTGTTGAGCGCCTAGGGCGGCGGCCTGCCGCCCGGAGCGGGCCGCTTGGCCACTTTATCCGGCGGCGATACCGGCGCACCTTGTGTCCGGGCGATGAAATTCGCCGAGACCTCATCCCGTGACGACGGCGGCTCCGATTGATACGAAATCCGGTATTTCAGCAGCAGGCCGTCCTTCACCGTCAGATACAGGCTGGAGTGCATCAGCGCGCCGTTGGCCGTGTAGCGGAAATCGACGTGATGGTACGGGATTCCGGCGATATTCCGCGTCTTGACCGGGCTTACGTCCAAGTCGAGGTACACGCCTTGTTCGGCCTGTATCCGCACCGCGTGGATGGCGTCATCCAGGAATTGCTGCAGCCGCGGATCATGCAGTCCGTCTTGCCAGTCGCGGTATCCGCCGGTGAAGCTGTACTTGGTGATCCAGCCTGCCGATGATTGGTATGACTGGCTGTAACCGAAGCCGGGATTGTCTTTCTCGAAGTCCTTCAGCCCCGCTTCGGTCCACTCGATGTCGCCGTAGGCGGCCGCCCCCAGATCCGCACGGACCGGTTGGAGAATCGACAGGCAAAGACATGCAACCAAGGCAACGACACGCATCGGGAACCTCCGCTGTTCCTGGGCCGGCTTCATGTGCCGTAGGCACAGTATGAAGCGTCTGGCCGGAAATGCAAAAACCCCGGAAAGCCGGGGTTTTTTCACAAGCAACGTGGAAGTCAGCGGCTCGATCCCGACTTGCCGACGAAGGCCTTGGCCTTGGTGTCAGCCACTTCCTGCGCGCACTCGTCCACGTCCTTCTGCGTCATCGTGGCGTACGGCCTGAATTCCGGCACGGCATCCGCCACCGCATTCTGCGAAGCCAGCAGCGCCGGCAGACGATGGCACAACTGGAGCGCGGAGGATTCGATCTTCGCCGCTTCGGCTTCGATCCTGCGTTCGAATCGTTCTTCGTTGCCGGTTAGCACCGCGAACAGCGCGGACTTCATGGCCTTGCCGGCCAGGTCGACGCCTTGCCGACCGATCTGCACGCCCTCGGTGGCGATGGCGACCAGCTGGGTGCGGTGCGAAACCAGCAGGGCGCGCTGTTCGGCCGAAACCGCCACGGCCTTGCCGTCGATCAGCAGGTCGCCGGCCGGGGTGATTTCCGCATCGGGCCGGCCCTCGGCCTGCAACTGCATGTTCTCTTCGGCGATCAGGCGGGCGGCATGGTCGATTTCGGCATTGGCCTCGGCCAGGCTGCGCTCGATGTCCGCTTGCGGCATGCAGGCGGTCAACAGCAGGGTGCTCAACAGCAGGGCGATGGTCGGACGTTTCATGAGCTCTCCGGTGGGTGATGGCGGCGCGTGGTGGCGGGAATCAGTTTGCCGGCGGTTCGGGCGCTTCCGGTGCTTCCGGCGCCTCGGGGGCTTCGGTAACCGCGCTGTCGGACATGCACTGGTCGACGTCGGACTGGCTCATCTGGGCATAGGGCTGGAAAGCCGGAATGGCCTTGGCCAAGGCCTGTTCCGAAGCCATCAGCGCAGGCAGCCGGCTGCACAGCGATTTCGCCGATTTCTCGATGCGTGCGGCCTCGGCCTCGATTTTCTTCTCGAAGGCTTCGGTGTCGCCGCTGAGCACGCCGCTCAAGGCATCGCTGGCGGCCTTACCGGCCAGCGCCACGCCTTCCTTGCCGATGGCGATGCCGTCGCCGGCGATGGCCACCAGCAGTTCGCGGTGTTTGGCCAGCTGCGCGCGCTGGGCGTCGGTCAGCTGCACCGCTTTGCCGTCGATCAGCAGGTCGCCGGCCGGCGTGATTTCGGCCTTGGGCACGCCGTCGGCGCCGCCCAAGCTCATGTTCTCGGTGGCCAGCTCGGCGGCGGCTTTGTCCATTTCGGTCCGGGCGGTATCGATGGCCTGCTTGGCGATGTTGTCGCCGTCGGAGGGTGCGCAGGCGGCGAGCAACGCGGCGGAAAGGACCAGCAGGGGCAGGGATTTCAACATACGGTTCTCCAAGGTACGGAGGGAAAGGGACGGCGCGCCGGGCGGCGCGCCGTGGTCAGGGAATCAGCCTTCGTCGCGGTAGCGGCGCATCTTCACCGCCGCGGCCAGGAAGGCCAGGCCGATCACCACGCCGATCCACAGGTTGGCGGTGCTCAGCAGGCTGTAGGTGTTCGAGAGCAGCAGGCTCATGGCGTTATCCGGGGTGACCTGCATATTGTGCTCCTGGACATATCCCAGCCAGGTGCCCGGGAAGGCGCTGCCCAAGCCGCGGCCGACCACGATTTCCCAGTACTTCTCCAGGTCGTACGGCGAACCGGCCAGCAGGTTGATCCAGCTCAGGATCACGCCGCCGAGCACCGGCACGCCCACCGCCCACAGGAAGGGCTTGGATTTGGCCCAGCTCGACACGAACATCAGGTAACCCACGGTCGGCAGGGCCCACAGCACGTAGATCGGGATGAAGCTGAGGATCTGCAGCACCACCAGATAGAAGTTGCCGTTGCTCAGCACCGCGCCGAACAGGTTCATGCCGTGGATGGCGGCCAGCAGCAGGAAGGTGAAGGTGACCAGGAGCGACAGCGCCAGGGCGATGGCGATCGCGATCAGCGGGCCGACGACCAGGGCGGTCAGCGCCTTGGCGATCACCGTGTCGCGGTCCGAGACCGGCAGCGATTTCCAGAACAGGATGCTGCGGTCCTTGCGCTCGTCGTACAGGCAACCCAGCGCGTAGAAGAACACCACGAAGCCCAGGGTGATCATCACCGGCATCGAAACCGCCGGGTAGCCGACCGCCACGCTCTGCGCGAATTCGAGCTTGTCGGCGTCCGAGAAGTGGGCCAGGGCGCGGGACAGGCTGACGCTGCTGTTGCCGCCGATGTGGAAGCCGCCGTCGCGGCCCATCACCGCGGCGAACACCATCGAGCCGATGCTGAGCAGGGCGATGATGCCGGACACCACGATCGGCGCCCAGAAGAACCCGCCCTTGTGTTCCCAATGTTCGCGTTTCAACAGCCATTTCATCGTGTTCATGCGTAGGTTCCTTTCATGGTGGCGACGAACAGGTCGGCGATGCCGGGGGTTTTGACGTCGCCGAGGCGGGACAGGTCGGCGCGCGAGACGCCGTCGAACAGGAAGACGGTCTTGCCGAACACGGAGCGTTCGTCGATCGGGCCGAGGGCCTTGGCGGCGGCGTAGTTGTCGGAGCCGACCATCACTTCGGTGAAGCGTCCGGCGATTTCGTCCATGGTGGTGTCCAGGGTGATCTTGCCTTCGCGGATGAACACCAGGTCGGTCAGGATGTGTTCGATCTCCTCGACCTGGTGGGTGGTGACGATGATGGTCTTGCCCTCGTCGAAGTACTCTTCCAGCAGGTTCTGGTAGAACTGCTTGCGGTACAGGATGTCCAGGCCCAGGGTCGGTTCGTCCAGCACCAGCAGGCGGGCGTCGATCGACATCACGATCGCCAGGTGCAGCTGCACGATCATGCCTTTCGACATCTCCTTGACCTTCATCGACGGCTTCAGCTTGGTCTTGGCCAGGTAGGCGTCGGCCTTGGCGCGGTCGAACTTGGGATGGGTGCCGGCCACGAAGTCGATGACCTCGCGCACGCGGATCCAGCGCGGCAGCACGGCCACGTCGGCGATGAAGCAGACCTCGCGCATCAGGTCGTCGCGTTGGGTGCGCGGGTCGAAGCCCATCACCTTCAGTTCGCCTTCGAACGGAATGAGGCCGAGCGCGGCCTTCAGCGTGGTGGTCTTGCCCGAGCCGTTGGGGCCGATCAGGCCCACGATGCGGCCGGGCTGGATGTCCAGGTCGATTCGGTCGACCGCGGCCTGCTTGCCGTAATGTTTGCTCAGCGCGGTGGCGCTCAGGACGCTGCTCATGCGGATTCCCCCTTGATGGTTTGAAGTAATTGTGCCGTATCCAGGCCGAGACGTTTGATGCGCTCGGCGATCGCCGGCCATTCATCGTGCAGGAAGCGCTGTTTCTCGCTGGACAGCAGGCGGTCCTTGGCGTCCTCGCTCATGTACATGCCCAGGCCGCGGCGCTTCTCGACCACCTGCTCGTCGGCCAGCTCCTGGAAGGCGCGCGAGACGGTGATCGGATTCAGCTGGTATTCGGCGGCGATCTGGCGGACCGAGGGCAGGGCGTCGCCCGGCTTGATGTCGCCGTCCAGCATCATGCCGACCAGGCGGTCCTTCAGCTGCCGGTAGATCGGGGTGTTGTCGCTCCATTGGATGCTCATCAGCGGGCTCCCGGGAAGTTCGCTTTGCCGAACGAGAAATACGGGGTGGTCAACGCGCGTTTGGCGCGGCGCTTGCCGGCGATCTTGCTGTCTTCGGCGGAATCGGACGCCTGCACGGCCGGATTGGCCGGCAGGACGGACTGGCCGGCCGGAATCGGCGCCTGGCCGGACAGGAAGCCCGCGAACAGCATCACGCCGGAAAGTGCTAGGCTTGCCAGGGTGTTTTTCAGGGAGAGGGCCATTGTGGTGCTCCGGTGATGTATCGGGTGGGTGTTGTAGGTAACTATAACAGTAAAAAAATACCTGTCAACACATCTGTCAATTCCGGAACCAAGCCCTGTTCATGGTTTGTTCACAAATGCTGACTGGGAGTAAAGATATGTCAATGAAATCATTTCGTTATCTTGCCATGGCGCTGCTTTTGGCCGGGGTTGCCGGTGCGGTCAAAATCGATGTGCTGGACCATAGCTACCGCACCTTGGCCGGGAAAACCCGCGTCGATCTGCGTGCCGCCTATGGCGGCAAGGTGCTGTTGGTGGTCAATACCGCCAGTAAATGCGGCTACACGCCGCAGTTCGAGGCCTTGGAGGCGCTGAACGCCAAATACGGCAAGCAGGGCTTCGCCGTGCTGGGCTTCCCGTCCAACGATTTCATGGGCCAAGACCCCGGCAGCGAGAAGCAAATCAAGGAGTTCTGCACCTTGACCTACGGCGTGAAGTTCCCGATGTTCGAGAAGGTGCACGTGAAAGGCAACCAGGCCACGGGCATCTACCGCGACCTGAAGGCGCTGACCGGCGATGCCCCGGCCTGGAACTTCCATAAATTCCTGATCGACCGCCGCGGCAACGTGATCGGCAGCTTCCCGAGCAAGGTCAAGCCGGACGACGCGCAGATCGTGGCCAAGATCGAGGCGGCGCTGGCGGCGCAGTGACGCCGGCGCGATAGTGTTTGCCGAAAGCGGCGTTTGCGCCGACAATAACCGTTCTGAATCCCCCTCCCGGAGTACGTCACACATGAAGTTCAAGCAACCTCTCGCGCTCACCCTGGCCGGTGCCCTGATGTGCGTCAGCCTTTCCGCCTGCAGCAAGGACGAAGGCGCCGGCGAAGGCAAATCCGCCGCCAAACCCGAAATCGTCAGCGCCGAGAAGGGCAGCGAAACGGTCAAAGGCCTGTCCGGCATGAACAGCGAGCGCAAGCAGGTCAGCTACATGATCGGCATGGACATCGCCAAGTCGCTGAAGGAAATCGAAGGCGAGATCGACGTCGACATGCTGGGCAAGGGCCTGGCCGACCAGATGGCCGGCAAGGCGCTGATCAACGACGCCCAGCACCAGCAGATCCGCGAGGCCTTCGCCGCCAAGCTGCAGGCGCATGCCGAGAAGACCGCGGCCGAGCTGCCGAAGAAGAACCTGGAAGAAGGCAAGGCCTTCCTGGCCAAGAACAAGACCGCCCCGGGCGTGATCACCACCGCCAGCGGCCTGCAATACCAAGTGCTGCGCCAAGGCGCCGGCCCGAAACCGGCCGCCACCGACGTGGTCAAGGTCAACTACAAGGGCACCCTGCTCGACGGCACCGTGTTCGACAGCTCCTACGACCGCAACGAACCGATCGACTTCCCGCTGAACGCGGTCATCCCGGGTTGGTCCGAAGGCGTCGGCCTGATGCCGGTCGGCAGCAAGTACAAGTTCTGGATCCCGAGCGAGCTGGCCTACGGCGAAGCCGGCGGCCCGCCGGTGATCGGCCCGAACGCCACCCTGGTGTTCGAAGTGGAGCTGCTGGAAGCCAAAGCCGGCGAACCGGCGCCGGCACAGTAATCCGGACGGACGCACGCGATGAAAGTCACCGTATTCGGCACCGGCTACGTCGGCCTGGTCACCGGCACCTGCCTGGCGGAGATGGGCAACCAGGTGGTCTGCGTCGACATCGACGCCGCCAAGGTCGAGGGCCTGAACCAAGGCCGCATCCCGATCTACGAGCCGGGCCTGACCCCGATGGTGGTGCAGAACCACCAGGAAGGCCGGCTGCAGTTCACCACCGACGCCAAGTCGGCGGTCGAACACGGTGACATCCTGTTCATCGCGGTCGGCACGCCGCCGGACGAGGACGGCAGCGCCGACCTGCAGTACGTGCTGGCGGTGGCCGACACCATCGGCCGCCACCTGACGCGGCCGGCCGTGGTGGTCAACAAGTCGACGGTGCCGGTCGGCACCGCCGACCGGGTCGAGGCCGCCGTGGCCGCGGCCCTGCAGGCGCGCGGCGTGACCCTGGCGTTCGACGTGGTGTCCAATCCCGAATTCCTGAAAGAGGGCGACGCGGTCAACGACTGCATGCGTCCGGACCGCATCGTGATCGGCGCCAAGTCGGCCAAGGCGCTGGAGCAGCTGAAGAAGCTGTACGCGCCGTTCAACCGCAACCACGACCGCATCGTGGCCATGGACGTGCGTTCGGCCGAGCTGACCAAGTACGCCGCCAACGCCATGCTGGCGACCAAGATCAGCTTCATGAACGAGATGGCCAACATCGCCGAACGCGTCGGCGCCGACATCGAGATGGTGCGCCACGGCATCGGCTCCGATCCGCGCATCGGCTACAGCTTCATCTACCCGGGCGCCGGCTACGGCGGCTCGTGTTTCCCGAAGGACGTGCAGGCGCTGGAGCGCACCGCGCGCCAGCACGGGTATGAAGCCAAGATCCTGGCCGCGGTCGAGACGGTCAACGACCGCCAGAAGGACAAGCTGTTCGAACTGGTGTCCAAGCACTTCAACGGCGACCTGAACGGCCGTACGTTCGCGGTCTGGGGCCTGGCGTTCAAGCCCAACACCGACGACATGCGCGCCGCTTCCAGCCGCAACCTGCTGGCCAGCCTGTGGGCGGCCGGCGCCAAGGTGCAGGCCTTCGACCCGGAAGCCATGCACGAGGCCGAGCGCATCTTCGGCCAACGCGACGATTTGGCGCTGGTGGGCACCGCC